>CAUZKS010000032.1:0-12259 GCA_963580625.1 Dehalococcoidia bacterium
ATCCAACACCTGCCCCCTTCTCTCAGGGGGAGAAGGGGGTAAAGGATCGAGGGTGAGGTCGGGAAAATTCAAAACGGTCCTTGTGCCAATAACAATGGAGTAACGATTGCTCACCGAAAAACAGCACAGCACCGGCGAAATGACCCTCAACTACGCCGAGGGCTACGACCAAGGCGACCCGATCGTCTTCATCCACGGCATTGGTGGCCGCTGGCAGCAGTGGTCGCAAGAAATCGGCCTCGTGTCGCATGCCTGGCACCCGTACGCCGTGGACCTGCGAGGCCACGGGAAATCTTCGAAAGCGGATACGGGATACAAGTTCGGTGACTACCCCCGAGACATCATCTCGCTGCTCGAAAATGAGATCATCGGACCGGCGGTGCTGGTCGCTCACTCACTAGGCGCGGTCACCTCGATCGGTGTTGCGAGTAAACGACCGGACCTCGTGCGAGCGGTTGTCCTTGAAGACCCGCCCATTTTCTCCCACCAGCGCCTCAGCCGCAGCAGCAGAGCGGACGAGTTCGCTCAGATACAGGCGTTTGCTCTTAAAAACCTCAGCGCTTCCAAGTTAATCCCGCTTGTCGCCGAAATGTATCCTGACCAAAATGCCGCTGAAGTGCGATTCCGGGCCGTCTCGTATAGCGGGTTAGATCCAAAGGTCTACGCGCCCACGCTGGACGGCTCCACTATGGACGGCTTCGATGCCGAGGCCAGCCTTTCAGCCATCGAATGTCCGGCATTGCTACTGCAGGCGGATCCGGCGATGGGTGCAGCCATGACAGACGAGGAAGCTGAACGCGCCGAACGCCTGATCCCTAACTGCGCATTGGTACAGATGCAGGGAGTTGGACACGGGATCCATAGAGGCGATCCCATCAATTTCCACAAGGTCATGTTCGACTTTCTGGACACCATCTAGGAGTCGGATACGGAGCCGACGTGAGGGTCTATACTTCATTTACCACAAACATCGGATCTCCAAAGGCAGGGACTCATATGGTCACCACAGCCCGATTCAAGAACGTCATCAACTCTGAGGAAGAGTTGAGGGAACAACTCGGCTGGCCTGCCGAGCGTGCGCGCGATAAGACGATCACGGCGCTTGACCAGCACTGCCGCGACATCATTGCCGCGTCCCCCATGGCATTTATTGCGACAACCAATGCCGACGGGACTGTTGACGTGTCTCCAAAGGGAGACCCCGCAGGCTTTGTAGCCGTGTATGACGACAACACCATCGTCATACCTGACCGCCCGGGAAACCGACGCTTTGACGGGCTGACCAATGTCATAAGTAACCCCGGGATCGGCATGATCTTCATCGTCCCTGGTATGCGCGAAACGCTGCGGGTCAACGGCACCGCCACCATTGTTAGGGACCCTGAGTTGTTGGAGTCGCTCGCAATGGACGGCAAACTGCCGTGGCTGGCGATCGTTATCGACGTCAAAGAAGCATTCATGCACTGCCCTAAGGCATTTCTCAGGTCCCATCTTTGGGACGCCGAAACTTGGCCGTCCCGGGACTCCCTGCCATCAATGGCCTGTGTCCTGAACGATCATGCCCTTGGTGGAAAAGGGAACGTGGACGAGATTGAAACTGATTTGACGGAACGTCACAAAACCCAACTTTATTAACCGGACAAAAAGGATATCTACCGGAACGGGGCGGGCTGATGCCCGCCCCGTTCCGCGTCCACCATGCCGCCCGAATTCATCTCTAACAAATACGCAGCGCCCGTCATGTCACTGGCCTATGATGCCGGCCCCAATAACGGTCCCCCGGTGGTATTCCTTCACGGACTCGGCGCTAGGCGTCAGGACTGGAAGGCCATACTCCCGGAGTTCGCAGTCGGTTACCACGTATTCGCACCGGATCTGCGGGGGCACGGGGATTCCGGCCGTGTTCCAGGCGAATACAGGTTCAGCCAGTATGCCGACGACATCGTGCCGTTCCTTCGGGATGTGGTCGCAGAGCCCGCGGCATTGGTCGGACATTCGCTTGGAGGCGTTATTGCAACGGTGATCGCTGCCGATCATCCGGAACTGGTCTCGACAGTGGTCGCAGTAGACCCTCCACTCTTTACCGGACGCCGTGCGCCGACCGGGAACTCTACGAGGTACCGTGAACGCTTCAAAAGGGCACAGGAGCTCGCCGCGTCTAACATGACCGAGATCGGGCTGTTCACCATGCTGCAAAAGAGGTCTCCCGATCGGCCGGTGTACATAACCAGGGCGCTCGCCCGAAACCTCGTCAAGCTCGACCCTGATGTTTTCACGCTGGCGCTTGAGGGTGGAAAGCAACTCGACTTCGACGTGGAGGATCTCGTTTCGCGACTGACTCGCCCGATGCTGTTGATGCTGGCTGACCAGACGAATGGCGCGGCTACAACGGAGGAAGATGCGGCGTGGGCCTCCGAGAAAAACTCGCTCATTTCACAACTGCTGGTAAGAGACGCGGCCCACGAGATTCACCACTCCCACCGCGCCCAGTTCATCAAAGCCGTAAGGGGCTTCATCGCCATAGACGACGAGGACTGACTTACGTCGGTACGGTGCGTTGTTCACGGCCCTGACCGCTGCTAAGCTTTTGCCTCCCTCGACATTTATCAATGATCTGCATGCCGGAGCCTGAATTGGACTTCACCCTCATCGCTCACCGAGGCTACTCGTTTAGCGCGCCGGAAAATTCGTTCGAAGCCTTCGACATGGCCCTGGAACGAGGGTTCAACAACTTTGAACTGGACGCCCAGATCACGAAAGATGGACGGCTTGTCGTGTTCCACGACCAGACCGTCGATCGGGTGACCGATGGCAGTGGACAGGTCTCCGACCACACGCTTGAAGAGTTACAGGTGCTGAAGCTGATCGGCGGGTATGAGTTCGATAGCGACTTCTCCGACGCCTACATCATGTCGTTAGATGAATTCTTGGGTCGCTACGTTGGGCGTGTGCACCCACACCTCGAGCTCAAATCACGTGAGGCGGCCCTGCCGGCGATGGTTGCGGAAGCGCTGAAGCGCCACGGCTGGCTTGACGTCGCCGCCACAGGAACATTTGACGTTCCCGGCATTACGATATCGTCCTTCTGGGCCGATCAGTTGTATCGGTCCAAGCTTCGGTTGCCAAACGTCCGCCACGGTTGGCTCATCAACGAACTTACCGAGGATACGGTGGACGCCTGTGTAAAGCTCGGGTTTGACTCGGTTTACCCACGCGCGGGAGCCGCCACGAAAGAGTCAGTCAGTCACGCTTATGACCGCGGTCTCACTGTACGAGGCTGGGGAATCGATAATGACGACGACATGGCGCGAATTTACCGCTCGGGCGCAGGCGGCACGACCGTGAACTGGCCTGGCGAGGCTGAGGCGTTTCTTCAAACGATGGCCGAGTAGCCATGACCGCAGTTCCCTCTCCTCAGGGGAGAGGCCCCAACGATTCCCAACAATTCAAGGGTGAGGGAGCGTCGATCGTAGGGGCGGACAATGGCCCGCCCTCGTCAATCCTTAGAGAGCCTCAGGACACGGCACTTTCCTCGTTGGAACAGAGCACATCCAGATAACCCCAGGGAACAAACAATGCCGACCTATGACGCCGTCATCAAAGGCGGCCGCGTACTGGACCCCGCCAACAAGACGGACGCCGTGCTTGATGTCGGCATAAATCACGGCCGAATAGATGTAGTGGGTGAAGGTCTGGAAGCGTCAGCTGGTGGCCGGACTATAAATGCCGCCGGACGATGGGTCATGCCGGGCCACATTGATACCCACGCCCACGTCTCATCGGCGGGCGACGAGCACAATGTTGACCGCGCCCTCGGCCTTGCCATGCTCGCGGAATCTGGGACGACGACATGCCTGGACCTGCTTGGCACACCTGAATCCCTGTCTGATGGCATCCGTCGGCTGGGCGCCGGCATCAACGTGGCCGGTGTGATGGCTCTCATTCCACACCTCACAATCCCGCAGGATGACCCACCGATAGCGATGATGCGAGACGTCGTTTCGGACGCGCTGACCCGGGGCGCGGTCGGCGTGAAGATGATCGGTGGATACCACCCGTTCACACCTGAATCGACCGCCGGCGTGATCGAGGCCGCCAACGAACAGATGGCCTGGGTGGCGTTCCATCTGGCTACCAAGGCCAGTAGTAGCACACTCGAAGGGCTGCGAGAGGTGCCCGATCTGCTCGGGGACGGCCGACTCCACGTAGCACACGTAAATTCTTACTGCCGCGGCATGATCCTCACCGCCGAGCAGGAGTGCAGGGAAGCGTTCGACATCCTGGAAAGTGTTCGTGGCCAGGTCATCACGGAGGCCTACCTGGCGCAGATGAACGGCACGAACGGTCTCTGTGACGAAGATGGCAACATCGTCGCGAACGTGCCACAGAACTGCCTCACCGCGCGTGGTTACCCGACGACAGAGGCCGGGATGCGACAGGCGCTGCTCGACGGCTACGGGTATGCACAGACCGTACGGGACGGCCGAGTTGTGCTGGTCACCGGACAGGAAGCGGTCGATATCTGGGAGGCGGCCAACACCGCGGCCAGCCTCAGCTTCCCGGTGAACCCGGCATCATCCGCATTCACACTCGCCACCGAGCAGTACGAACCGTCCGATAGTGGATCGCCCGATGACGCAGAGTTCCGCATCGACGCCGTCAGCACCGACGGTGGCGCGATCCCGCGGAACGTGGCCATCGAACGCACTTTGGCGCTAGTCAACTTTGGCGCGCTCACCCCGCTAAACGCCGTCCGGAAGCTGTCTTACAACCCGTCAAGAATGCTTGGCCTGCTGAACAAAGGCCACTTCTCAGCAGGTGCCGACGCCGACATCACCATAGCCGACCCCAACTCTGGTCTGGCGACCATGTCTCTAGTCGCTGGGGAGGTGATCATGGAAAACGGGAAGTCGATCGCATCAGGCGGCGCATGGATTGTTACCGAGGCCGGCGAGGACGCAGCAAAAGCCAGTGGCCTTAAGTACGACCTAGTGGACCTGGAAGTATCCCAATTATACGCAGATTGGCGCTAGGCTCGAATCTCCGGTTTTAATCAGCGCATCCGTCCCACGACCATCGATGCGCAAACCCGCTTTGTAAACGCCACAATTACCGTCATTCGACGCGTTCAGGGCGAAACCCGGCTGATACGTTAAGACCGGAAAAATGGGGAATGATTGGCTCATCTCTAGATATTAGATTAATGTGAATAAATGCATCAGTTATACCGGTTACCGATTCGGATAGACTGGTTGGTCATTATAACTGAGTCTGATTGAGTTGGAAAATCACTAAGAATAACTCACATCAATTGATAGGTATACGTTCCATTAATTTGATCTGGCACGACTGCTCCGTGTACTCTAGTCCGTAATACTTAACTCGGATAATTTCATTAGATAAATAATAAATTAACGGTGAGATGTTCAATCCTTCTAACTCCCATGCGTGAGATGCATGTTGGAACGGTAACGACTAAGATGTCCCACACAAATCCGATTCAAACAAGGATACTATTCGCAAGGTTACTCGGAATAAAAGAACATCCTTGTGTAGTTAACCAACCTAAGCCAGATGGAACCTACGCTTGGGAGTCCCATGGGGATTAAGTACAACGGAGGAGGGAAGCGATGAAACTGAAGTCCACACCACTACTCTTGCTATCCGTAGTATTCATACTGCTGGCAGCTTGCGGTGGGGGGAGTCAGGTTGTTGCCCCGACCCCTGAGGCCGAGGTGGTGTCGAATGCAATGGTGAAGGCTACCGCGCAGGCGATACCTGCGATCACACCTGCATCAGAGACCGTTGGGCCAACTCCTACGACAACGGTCTCTGATACCGGTAAATCATCACAGACCGTTAGCCCAACTCCTACGACAACGGTCTCTGATACCGGTAAATCTCCCATGTCGGCTATGGATTCTTCAGGAGCTAATTGGAATTATCTTTCTGCTGCAGAGAACTACCGCCGCAATTCCCCACCTGACGTAGAAGTAATAACCATTGACTATGACAATGCGGAAGGGCACGCCCATGTAACCGGAGGCGCCGGAGCAGTTCCATCAGACGCGGCAGTATTGGTCGCAAATATGGAACTGGGCAAGGTTGTATTGGTACGGGCTGGCTCTACGGGTGCATTTGAGGCCAGTGTGCCCGCCAGACCCGGCACCCATGTACTTGTAAAACAGGACACAACAGGTCAGCAAATTAATTTGAGCAATGGAGCCGAGGGTCAACTAATAAACGAGGGGCCCAAGTCTCCGGGAGTCATCCTGAGTATTCCAGTGCCTGAAACAAACAATGGGTATGGTTTTGCAGGCGGTGGGAGGGTTTCGAACCAAGACACAGCGTGGGTGGTGGAGGGCAACCTTTCGAGAATTGCATTCCAAAACGGGGACCGAGCAACTATTGACGGGCAGCTGTCGATCCTAGCGGGCATTGAGAAAGTTGACGATCAGATACTTGGCGACATTGGTTATGGTTTCACTGGCCAAATAATTGGTGATGGAAATGGTCTTCCGATGGGGCCTGGAGGAACTTTCGCCTCCAATATATTGACTCCCACTGGGTTACCTATTCTTACCGATATGAATAACGTAGGTTTTTTCAATAACGATTGCGATGGGTCTTCGCTGAATTGGAGGCAAGAAAACGGTAAATCCATATCGGATTTTTCCTGCGACATAAACATAGACACCTATGGAGGCACTCCTGAGGGAACTTACATACTGTGGCTTACGGTACATTTTCCGGAAAATTTTCCAAATGTAGATGAAGCTGGAAAGTTATTGAACCTCGGGACGAGTGGGGGTGGCGCTCAGAATATGGTTGCTCTCTCGACAGTGACCGTCGGTTCTCCGAAACCGGTGAGATTGGCGACTACCTTATTTGCTGATCTTCTACAGGAGGGTACGCGTGGCGGAGTGTGGCCCCGAGAGAATGAATCTCAATTTGGCATCGGTCCGCTAACTATCACGAACCATGACCCAGTAATCCCTCGTTTAGACCCCTATGGTGATTCTCTGTCGCACCGTTTGGATCCTTATGCCCCACTACTCGGAATGGTTGATCGAATAACTCCCGCGGTACCTTTCATCGAATTCGATTTCTCTAACAGTGAATTGCAAATCACCGTCGAAAGACCTGACGGCAAGATCGATTTCCTAGGCCCGGCACCACTTGGTGCCTATGGAGTAAGAACACCGATTTTACCTGGCAATAACCAAATTGCCGGTGGGGGTGGGCATATCGTCGAAATACCTCAATTACTGGGTTTGGGGAACGAATTCGTGTACGAATTCCCGCTAGACGGCGACTACATCGTTGGATTGTCAGGTCATGTACCCGACATAAATGGGTATTTGTTTGAAATCACTGGCACATACGATTTAACTGTCGGGAACAGCCTGGACGTTGAAACATTCCTGCTGCCTGGAACTCCTTTCGAAGTTGGTGACAGCTTGCCGATAGGGCTACAGCTGTACCCTGGAGTACCTGCCGAAATCAACCTCACCATCACCCACGCCGGGGCAGATAGTGTTGTCGATAAACGAGAATATTCAGGTACCGCCAACTCAAACGGCTATTGGGACGGGGAGGGGCAATTCTACGTATTCGACGCAGCGGGAGAATACAAGGTGGATGTGGAAGCGCGATACACCGGTGAGGATGGCGCTTTATGGGTTGGGCGCATGACTTATGGCAGTGCGGTGGCCACGCAAGACGGACCCATCATCGCCCACGGACGCAGGGGCAAAGATGGCCTTGATTATGTTCCTCCGCCATGGGGATTCGGGGTCGATTTTGACAGCGATGGTCATCTGCAATTCCCATTCTTTACTGGTGACATTCTTTGGGGGATCCCAGGAAATGAACCAAATCGAGAAGAAAGGGGACCGGGAGATTCGGTCAATACCCAACTAAGCTTCCAGGCTTTGGATACCAAACATCCTCTGGTTGCAAGGGCTATCAAGCAAGTGCCGCCAAACAGTGTCGGTGGAGATATATCTTCCGTTGTACAGGCTGGTCAAATTCCACTAGCAACTTTTGTCGAGTTGAACCCAGATGGCAGCGACAAAAGTTTATCTCTGGGTTTTCGACCTGAAGACTTCAGTTTGCAGGCCTACACATACACCTCGGCACAAAGACCCGGAGTCAGGGTGAGAGAGCTCGTCCAAGGAAATGATGTTGGAATCGCTTACTGGCGGTTCAATGATGCCTACCACATGCAATCTGGGAACAGTCCTTATGAAGGCGATCTGCCAGGCGACTTCAAGTACCTCTATGGCGCCACGGTGATACGGGATACCGAGCTCAAAGAGGGTGTATTTGCCATATATGGGTCGGGCTGGGTTTTAGCGGGGGATGATGACCCGATGGGCTCACGGTTTATGCCGCCGTTCCAGGGCAATGCCGGTGGTCCCAACGGAGGACCCCTGTTCAACGTGCACGGACGTGATGTTGACATGTTCTTTGTTCCAATGGGCGTAAGACCGGGCTCAGTCCATGAGGTTGGGGACATTTTCAGGATGGCAGGCCCGATCATGCCCACCCTGCCGAGCAAAGTGGAGTACATCGTCAAGTCACCTGATGGATCAACGAGCACATTTGAAGGGCGCGCCAATGCGGTAGGTTATTTTTACGACCCAGCGGACGATTTCATATTGGACCAGCCAGGCGTGTGGACGGTTGAATTGATGGTCACTCACGATGGTATGACCAGCGCCGGACCAGTACAGGCACCTTACCCAAGTGGCGGGCCGCTCACTCCCGACGGCCATACATTCACCTTTGTTGTAACCGATAGTGACACACATAAGCTGGGGATTGTCACCGACTTGGCCAGTCTCCAGCCCACTAATTGGTATGGAACCACCCAGCATGCCCGTTTTGAGGCACTGCTACCGCAAGGGTGGACCGGAGAAACCGCGCATCTGACCGTGACCATGCCCGGCATTGTGTTGGTAGAGAGCGATGTCCAGATTGAAGACCGTGCAATACGCTGGGCGCTCAATGGCGAGCAAATGAATCAGTTAGCCAACAACTTTGACGCAGGGTTGGCCGACACGATCACTGTTACGTATTATGCGGATGAAAAGTCAGGACGCCGGGCCGCGGGCACGCTTGTCACCCATGGCGCGCGAGTTCCTCTCGCCCCTGCAGCCACACTTGTGCCCGCCAGCAGCAAGTGGCCCACAGGCCAAGCCAGTTGCCTACCGAACGAGATCGAGCTTTTCTCCAGCGATTTTGAGAGCGGAACAGCGGGATGGGATTTCGGGGACTGGGGTTGGGATGTCGTAGATTCTGATGGCTCAAAAGCACTTCGCGCCGCCGGTAATAATCACGCCCACGCAGGCAGCAACTGGGACGAGGTAGTCTGGCGCATGCGGGTGAATCTCTCAACTGGGAGAACACACCTAAACTTTCACGCCAAGGATGATCTTCGATACGTTATATCTTTTGCGGTAGATTGGACCCAGTTGATCCGAGGAGATTCCATCATCCAGGCAGACGCATATCATATGCCTGACGAGTGGCATGTGGTGGAAATCAGCCTGCTGGATAATATTTTCCGCGTTGCGGTGGACGGCGTGATTGAAATTGAGCATCAGGATCCCAATCCGCTCCCACCTGGTGGAATCTGGCTCGAAGTTTTGGAAACAAGTGTGGTGCTTTTCGATGATGTGTATGTGTGTGAGCCGTCTGGCTAACAGTTTATGAAAAATCTGACTTGAAGGAGCAAACTATTGAGTGAAAACACGTAGCAATTATTGTTGCTTGGCAAGGTGAAAAATCAACCTTAATAAACCTTCAAAGACGGCTCGAATTGCGCTAGCACTGCCCGCCCTACTCCTGCTCGTGGCCTGATTGTGCGCCTGTCCCCGAACCAGCAGCCCTCGCGATAATCTCACCGAGGCAGCGGCCTCGGCGGTACGTCCCTCTTCCGCCATACTCCTCAGCCGTCCGATCGCCGCCGCTGTGGCTGTATCTCCGCACGGTAGGCTTGTAGTAGCAGTCAATCCGGACAGCGTTCGATCACACTCGTCGACGCTGTCACCTTGGCAGTTATAGCTGAGATCCCTGTCGGCGCCCCCCCGCACCCTATACCTGGCACCCGACTCGAAAAATGCGCTGGTTGCCAATCACGGTTCGGCAACACTATCCACGGTCGACCTTGGCCAGGCTGTGGAGTTCAAGCAACACCCTGTCGGCTTCATGGGACTCTATCGGATGACAATCGTGGTCCGCCCTACCACCCCGACCTCCCCTACAACAGCCTTACGCACGGAAAGTCAGGAGATTCTTCGCCTCGGGCTCAGAATGACCACACGAGCGTGTCCCGCAGTCACCCCGAGGGAGTGTCCCTCTGTTGCTCTAACCCCGCCCGAGGACCTTCATTCCAGCGTTCAGCGTCTCCACAATCTTGTCCACGTCGTAGACACATCCGTTCCAGGTACCGCCGCTGGCGTGCTGTAGCGCCGCCCAGAGACGACTGTCGTCCGGCATACCGGGATGCGCAGCCAGGTCGCCGGGGTCGCCACGTCGGGCCAGCTCCTCGGTACCCCAGTCAGCGCCATGTTCTTCGTCCCCGTGTCCGACAAGATCGACGCTGCCCTCGAGCTTGTTCTGGTCTACCTCGATGTGGATGATGTCTCCGTCTTGGACCCGGCCGATAGGACCGCCCGCAAGCGCCTCGGGACCGATGTGCCCGATACATGCGCCCGTTGAGACGCCGGAGAACCGCGCGTCCGTGAGCAGGGCGATCTCCTTGCCATATGACAGATATTTCAACGCCACTGTGACCTGGAAAACCTCTTCCATTCCGGTCCCAAGCGGTCCGCCACAGGTCATCACGATGATTTCGCCCGGCTTCACCCGGTCGTCGCCCCGTGACTTGATCGCGCGGATGGTGTCGAACTCACTGCGGAACACGCGAGCGCGACCTGTTTTGCGGTACACGCCGTCGTCGTCAACGACCGAGGGGTCGATCGCCGTGCTCTTGATCACCGAGCCTTCCGGTGCGATGTTCCCTTTCGGGAATGTCACTGTGCTGGTCAGTCCCTTGGAGCGTGCGCGATCCGGGTCCATGATCACGTTGTCCGGGTCGATCCCATCGGCGTCGGTAAGCCGTTTCCTGAGGGCGACCCGGCGTTCCGAGTCCTCCCACCAGTCGAGCGTCTCGCCAAGCGTCTGGCCGGACGCCGTCAAAGCGTCCGTGTGGAGCAGCCCCATACGGCGCAGGTGGAGCATCACCTCCGGCACACCTCCGGCGGCGAAAAGCTGCACCGTCGGGTGCATCACCGGGCCGTTCGGAAGGACATCAACGATCCGGGGCACCTGAAGGTTCAGGCGATGCCAGTCTTCCACCGTCATCATATTGCGACCGGCTGCGTGTGCGATCGCCGGCAGGTGGAGGATCAGGTTTGTCGATCCGCCACATGCAGCGTGCACCACCATCGCGTTCTCGAAAGCGTCGTCCGTGAGGATGTCCGCCGAAGTCACACCGTGCTTCTCAAGCTGGACCAGCGCCGCCGCTCCTCGCCGTGCGTTGTCCAGCCAGATGTCCTGACCAGAAGGCGCGAGGGCAGAGTGCGTGACGGACAGGCCCAGCGCCTCCGCGATCACCTGTGACGTGCCAGCGGTTCCGAGGAACTGGCAGCCGCCTCCGGGCGTTCCGCAGGCGTGGCAACCGAGCGATGCGGCATCGACAAGGCTAAGTTCGCCCTGGGCGTGGCGTGCGCCTATCGACTGTATCTCCGCCGCGTTTTCGCCGTGGGTCGGCGGCAGCGTCACCCCGCCGGGGACGAGCACGGACGGACGGTCTCGTAACCCCGCCATCGCCATCATCATCGCTGGCAAACCCTTGTCACATGTGGCCACGCCCAGCACGCCTTTGGTGGTGGGTACCGACCGCGCCAGCCGTCTGAAAACGGTAGCCGCGTCGTTGCGATAGGGGAGAGAGTCGAGCATTCCGGTCGTGCCCTGTGTGCGACCGTCACACGGGTCCGAGCAGTATGCGGCGAAAGGTAATGCGCCGAGTTCGCGCAGTTCGTCGGCCGCTTCGGCGATGAGCAACCCAAGTTCGTAGTGGCCCGTGTGTATGCCGAGCGCAAGCGGCTTGCCGTCCGGTCCACGCATCCCGCCGAGGGTGCTAAGGATCATGAACTGCGTCCGCAGCAACTCATCCGGGTTCCAGCCCATCCCCGCGTTCTGCGTCATGCCAAAGATATTCCCGCTCGGCTCCTCGATCAGCATTTCG
>CAUZKS010000033.1:0-11831 GCA_963580625.1 Dehalococcoidia bacterium
AAGCCTGCCGCGCCGCCCACGATCAGGCCGACGATGAAGCCACCGCCGTCGTTACTTGCCATGTTGTGGATCTCCCCCTGGGGTTCTTCTGGTGCTGTGGTTACGGGTCATACGGGTTAAGGGAATAGTCATCTCAATCCGGTGCAGTCCTGGGTTAATCGGAATTTCTGTTACGTCCTCGGCGCTGCCCCATGATCCCTCCAAGAACAGCGGACATGGTCCCGAACACACCTCGGATTGCCATGCCCGGAAGTGCGCCGCCGGACTTCACTTTTTCGGTAATCTCACCCAGTTCTTCAAGTAGTCGGTCTCCCCGTTCGGCGGCCTTTGTCAGCGCCTCTACAAGGCCCGCGACACGCCGGTACATGAGCAATGCCATGACCATGAAAACGATCAGTGCGAAAAAGGCGAAAATAAGGAACACGATGACGACGATGTCGCTTACGACATCGATCATTCCGGGGCCGGTCAGTAGTAACACCTGTGCCACGTTCTCACCATCCACGGACGCGGATCACGCCACGTCGGGTATAGACACTTCGGGTACCCCGATTAGGAACCCCGAATAGTGCAAGTCAGTTCAACGCTATTGCCAAGCATACACTTACGAAGCAAATGCTTAACAATGGATGCGTACTAGGATTTGAACGTACGTAGCGCCCACGGTGAGAGATCGATGGGCCGAGAGGCGGCGTAAACAAAAACAGCGGCCCGTAGCCGGGCCACTGTTTTAACATCAAAGTTCAAAGCCATATCGCGGACCAATCCGGGGGACTTCAAGATTGATTATTCGAGGAAATCCCTGAGCTTCTTGCTCCTGGTCGGGTGCCGTAACTTCCGTAACGCTTTGGCTTCGATCTGCCTGATGCGCTCACGTGTGACGGAGAACTCCCGTCCGACCTCTTCAAGCGTCCGGCTTCGACCGTCTTCGAGGCCAAACCTGAGCTGGAGAACTCGTCGCTCGCGTAGGCTCAGGGTGTCGAGAACATCGTCGACCTGTTCACGTAGGAGGTGGTAGGTCGCGGCCTCGGCCGGGGCCGGCGCGTTCTTGTCCTCTATAAAGTCCCCGAGGTGGCTGTCTTCTTCCTCACCGATGGGTGTTTCAAGAGAAACAGGTTCCTGGGAGATTTTGAGGATTTCCCGAACCTTGTCGGAGGTCATCTCCATCTGTCGGCCGATCTCGTCGGCGGTGGGCTCACGTCCGTACTCCTGGACAAGACGGCGGCTGACGCGGAGAAGCTTATTAATGGTCTCGACCATGTGTACGGGAATGCGTATCGTGCGGGCCTGATCTGCTATGGCGCGTGTGATCGCCTGTCGGATCCACCACGTGGCGTAGGTCGAGAACTTGTAGCCCTTCCGGTAGTCAAACTTTTCGACCGCGCGGATCAGGCCGATGTTGCCTTCTTGGATAAGGTCCAAGAGGTTCATACCTCGTCCGATGTATTTCTTAGCGACGCTGACCACCAGCCGCAGGTTTGCCTCGGCCAGGTGGCGCTGGGATTTGGTGCTCTCTTCACGCACCCGCGAGAGATGGGAGTGGAATAGGAGCTCGTACATCCCGAGCTTGTCTTCTATCCCTTCATTTGCGATCTCGTTCTCTATCTCATTCACCGGCGGATCGTCGTCAAGTACGTCGATCACCTCCGGGGGAAGAAGCCGGGTCACGATCGATAACTCTACGACCAGTTTCTGTGCGTCTTCGGGCTCAATCTGGAGCGTGTCTGAAAGATAGTTGACGAGCGCCTCGTTGATCGGCCCGTCCACAAGGTCTCGCATGTCCGGGTCGTGCATGACCGTGGAAAGGCGGACTTCTTCCGGGAGACCCAAGAATCGGGCAACGGCGATAGCTGCGTTCCGTACCCTGTACAGGCGCTTGAGCAGGCCGAGCACCGTGATGCGTGCTGTCGGTTGGCGCCCGGTCTCTTCGGCGATTTCGTCCTCGATGGCGATCAGGCGCTTTTCAAGTTCCATCGCACGGGCAAGCACGCGTTCGTCCTCAGCCGTGAGCAGGTTCACGCGGCCGATTTCGCGCAGGTACATGCGTACCGGGTCATCGGTGAGCTCAGTTTCGGCGGCTTGCTGGACCCACGCTTCGCTGGCGTTGGCCGCCTGAATGGCAGACCGTGACGCTTCCCAGCGGTCGAGTTCGGATGCTGACGCCGCGCCTTGAGGGGCGAGGACAACACTGGGCTCATCGTCGTCGGCATCAAAGTCATCTCGGCCGGATGGCCGAGCAACCTGAATTACCCCGCTCGACGATTGATTGTCCAACTCCTCGTCGTAAGAGTTGGTTTCTGAAGCTCGACCCGATCGTCTTGGCATAGTTCAGGACCGCCTTGCGAAAAGATGCTGCAGTTGCTTGTTGGTATCTAACAAACCCTGAGCGAGATCTGCGGCTTGTTGAGGGTCGTCAGGTAGGGCTTTGCCGTCATTTGGCAATAACCGATTTTCCTCCGCCTTTATCGTGCGGATGTGGCGCTGATGCAACCTCTGGACACAATCAGAAATGGCTTCGACCATTTCCTTTTGATCCGTAGGCGGCAATATTTTGTCACGAAGACGCTCAATCTTCTCCATAACATCCCCTTCCCCTGAAGGGCCCGCTCCTTCCAGCGTAGCTGAATTTTGAAGCATGGTAAATACAACCCGGTTCACCGGATCACGAAATTGCTCTTCACTGACACCCATTGCGTACTCACGCATCTCAGGATTTTGCAATACAACCGCAAGGAGATAATCCTCCGGCGCATTGGCGCTATCCGGATTCAATGCCGACGCAACGGCATCGCTTGACGAGCGCGAACCCGGCGGCTCTCGGAGTAAGGCCCCAGCAGCTCTTCGGGAGATCGAGGTGCGTGGCGCGCTGACCCGAAGTTGCTCAAGGCTGACGTCGAGCAGTGCGGCAAGCCGGGTCATGTACGCCTCTTGCTCGTACTGGTTCGGGACCATGTTGATAAGCGGGCGTAGCTCTCCGGCGGCACGGGCCTTTCCATCCGGAGTCGACAGGTCGTAAGTCCCGGCCGCGGTTTCCAGAAGGTAATCCAGAAGCAGCCTGGCGTTCTTGAGCGATTCCCTCCAGGCGTTTCCGCTCTTGTCACCCCGGATCACCTCATCGGGGTCTTTGCCGGATTCAAACGTGGCGACTCGAATTTCAAGAGATGCCAGTGTGCTTGTCTTCACCGTTGCCGATCGACGCTGTGATTGGAGCGCGCCCCAGACCGTTTCCAGGCTGTTGCGGGTAGCGGCCTGACCGGCGACATCACTGTCCAGGGCCAGGATCACCTCGTTCGCTAGCCCGCGGACCAGCCCCACCTGATCCGTCGTGATCGCCGTGCCCATCGAAGCAACCGTGTTGTCGAACCCGGCTTCGTGCGCAGTGATAGCGTCCATATAGCCCTCGACCACAACCACGGTGCCCGAGGAGCTGATAGCGTCCGCCGCCCAGTTCAGGCCGTACAGAAGCCCGGATTTGTCGAAGATAGAGCTACGCGGGGAGTTTAGGTATTTGGGTTCAGATCCGTCCATGCTGCGTGCGCCAAAACCGGCGATGTTGCCACGGCGATCCCTGATCTCGATCGTAAGCCGGCCGCGGAACATGTCGTTCCAACCACCGTCCTTGCCCTGCCGCACGAGCCCGGCAGCTTTGGCAGCTCCAGCGCTGATGCCCCGGGTCTTGAGATGTCCAGCAAGAGTCTCGATGCCCGACGGACTGAAGCCGAATCCGCGCCGTTTTGCGGCATAGTCATCGAATCCACGGCCTTTAAGATAGGCCCTCGCATCGGCGCCTTCGGGCGAAGTCAACAATGCGCTGAAGTACGCGGCGGCGACCTCGTTGGCCTTGTAAAGCAGATCGGAGTCGTTGCGCCTATCCGATTCCCTGTATTCAATCCCGGCCTGCTCGGCCAGCATTTTCAACGCCTCGCCAAACTGCAAATTCTCTTTTCGCATGACGAAAGAGATCACATCGCCGCCGGTAGAGCAGGCACCGAAACAGCGCCACGTTCCGGTGTCAGGGAAGACGACGAACGATGCCGTTCGCTCGGCGTGGAACGGGCAGGGCGCTTTGGGCGTGCGCGATCGGGTGTCCAGATCCGCGTACTGCGATATGACCTGGACGATATCGGATCGGGCTTTGACGTCGTCTACAAGTGTCATAGTTCTCGCGATAGCATAAGAAGCCGCTGGGCAAAGTGACTCATGTGTGTCACAAAGAGCGGGCGGATATTTCAACAATCCCAATATAGGAGGGTCGATCTGGGGATTGTGGGGATTGATGTTGGGGATTACGGGGAGAGACGCCCGATTTAACTCAAAACGGCTACGCGTCAATTTCCCCGGACAGTTGGGACTGACGAATCTTTGCTCCCTGTCGTCAGACTCTTAAAGCCGTCCCTTGAACGCATCGGCGAATGCACCCGGTCGGATCGACTCCGCCCGTGAGAGCGCGAATCCATCAGTCATGCCACAAACGATATCGGCCGCGAGCCGCTCAGGCGTGTCCGCCACCCGCGGGAAATCGTCCGGGATCTCCTCGGGGTGCTCCAGGTAGTGGTGATACAGCAGGTCCACGATCTCGAGCGCCACTTTTCCCGGAAGTGTGGCGCTGATAGGGAGATACACCTCTTCGAACATCCAGTTACGGACTTCTGTCACGACCTCTCCGAATTCGGACGACATCGTGATCACAGGGGTTTCGTCGTCCGCACCCTGGCCCGTCACCGACCATGAAGCCTCGATCACGTCCGTCACTAGCGCATTCACACGCTCTGAGTGTCGCCGTCCTAGATAGGTGATCGCGCCGGTCGGAAGGTCCTCTATCTCGATTATGCCGGCGCGGATGGCGTCGTTTATGTCGTGCGCCAGGTAGGCCATGGCGTCCGAGAGCCGGATCACCTGCGCCTCAAGTGTCATCCCCTTCACGGCATCCCGGTCCAGGAACGTTCCCTGTGACTTGGAGTGCCGCCGAATTCCCTCTACGACCTCCCCGCTGAGGTTCAGGCCTCGGCCGTCCTTCTCCAGCACCTCAACAATGCGAACGCTGTGACGGCTGTGATGGAACCCGCCCGGCATGAGTTCGTTCAGGACGCGCTCGCCGAGATGCCCGAATGGTGTGTGACCGAGGTCATGGCCCATGCCGATGGCCTCGACAAGGTCCTCGTTCAGGTTCAGGGCGCGTGCGATCGTACGGCCGATCTGGGCGACCTCAAGCGTGTGAGTAAGCCGCGTCACGTAGTGATCGCCGATCGGCGCCACAAAAACCTGGCTCTTGTGCTTCATGCGCCGGAACGAGTTCGTGTGAATAATCCGATCACGATCGCGCTGGAATGCCGTCCGGATAGGGCTCTCTTCTTCAGGAACGGCACGCCCTGTCGAGTCAGACGAGCGGACGGCGAATGGCGAAAGCGATCGTTCGCGCTCCTCAAGTCGCTCTCGTACCCCGTCTGATCTCACCTGTTTCAGTACCTCAGCAATTCCGTGTGCCTGTAGATCGACCCTGAAAGGGCCAGATTCAGGCGGACTCAATCAGGACTGTAAGCATACCGGCGTAGCAGCGCACCCGGCCACATCCACCGACCCGCGAGATCGTCAACGGCGAGAATGGACCCTAACCTGCGAGTCAGGCCACGGGTCTCGAGCGTATATTCGCTCGGATTTTCGGGAATGTCAGGCATTCCGAGGCTGCCGCCCAAATACGAGATAGGCCAGCCAAACAACGAGATCAGAGCAATCACGGCGATCCAAACCCAGCGCGTTGAGCTCTCGGGATCGGATCTGCGCCACACGTGATTTATCGCAAACACTTTGAAGTCTATTTCGATAAAGACGAGAGGTAAGAAGAGCAGAAGTGTCGATTCCCAATTCAATCCCCTTTCGAGCGTTGAGGATTCAGCCCTTGCCCGTGTCGTTACTCGGCCCGTAGGCCACGTAATACGGGCTGAGATACTACGACAAGCACAATGATTGTGAGCATCACCGCCGCACTGGCGGCGACCGCGAAGCTAGCGTTCACAAGCTGAGCAACCCCACCGGCGAGCAGGCCGCCGATGCCGATGAAGCTGAAGGTCATCACGTAGATCCCCATCACGCGCCCTCTTAACGCTGATGGGACGCGCAATTGCAAGACCGTCATCGAGCTGATCAAGAACATCGAGCTGAAGGTGCCTGAGATGAACATCAGTGCGGCCGAGACTAGAAACATCGGCGAAATTATCGGATTGGCGTATTTAGATGGGTCCGGTCCGAAATAGGTCCAGACTCCGAAGGCGATGATCGCCATTGAACCGCCCGAAGATCCGACGATCATCAGCCACCCGACCGGCAGATAAGAACGGACGCGCCCCACTGCAAATGTGCCGCCGATAGAACCAACGCCCGCTAATCCGAACAGGAATCCGAGCGCCTGGTCAGACTGATCGGCATATGCGCCAGCGAATACGGGGATCAGCTGCATGTAAGACACGCAGAAGAACATGTTGGCGTAGGTGAGCGGGATCAGGACTGCAAAAAGCCGGTTTGCCGCTACGAATCGAACGCCATCCCAAAGTTCCGCCAGTGCGCTGCGGGACGTTCCTTGTTCCCCGTCATCAACACGGACGGTCGTCATGATGAAAAACATCAGAGTGAACCCGACGGCGCCTGCAAAGAAAACCGAGTGGGTACCGAAATACGCCAGCGCGAACCCGCCTATCGCAGGAACGATGATCCTCGTGCCCTGCCACGCCACCGAATTAAGCGCCACTGCGCTCATCATCTGATTGCGTCGATCGATGAGGAGCGGAAAGATTGACTGGCGAGCCGGTGAATCGAAGCCGACCACGACGCCAATAGCGCTCGCAATCGCGACAACATGCCAGACCTTGACGACATCAGTTACATCCAGCATGGCGAGGAGGAACAGCAAGCCGGCGACCATGAGCGAAGTGGTCATCAGAAGCAAGCGTTTGTTGACGCGGTCTGCCAGCACACCGCCGAACAGGGTGACGATGATGGTCGCTATACCTGTGACCGCTCCAGCCAGGCCCAGCAAGAACTCGGAACCGCTGAGATCGAATACCAGCACGCCCTGGCCGATGATCAGCAGCTGAGTGGCGCCAACGGAGGCAACCGAACCAAACCAGAAACGCCTGTACTGAGGCGCGGCGAGCGCGGAGAAGATGGACGTCCGTGCCGTGTTTTCGGCGACCGTTGTCTCATGGGTATTACTGGTGGATTCGGCTTTGTCTGTCAGACCAGCCGCATCGGAGTCCCGGATCGCCAATTTTAAGAGCGCCTCGTGGGGTGTAATTTAAGGTGAGATTCAAGTCCGTTCCATTGGCACGCCATCGACGATGGTACTCCGTTCGGGCGCATCTATCTAAGCCCTCAGATGTAATTTGCAGTTTTGGGGGCGATGGGATGCCGTCGTGCCGGAACTACAGGCCCTCGATCTCGCTCACCAGTCCGCCGACCGTCTCAGGAACGAGTGCAACACGCATATCGCCCTGTTCTGAGTCTGCGGGGACGGCTATTTTCATGTGGCCCGACATCGCCATACGAAGCGCTCTGAAATTCCGGGTGAGGGGTAAATGATAGAACGTACCCGCAGATTACGTATCGCGTTCCGATATTAGTTATTTATGTGGAATCAGGGCGCCTCCGATTCTGACGGCTGGATAGATGCTCCAGGCCAAACGTTCCGGTAAATTGAGCGACCTAGACTGGTAACCATATGATCGGGTCTCAATCCACTTATCCCTTAATTGAAGTGCATTTCTCGAAAATCGTACTGGACCCGGCCATCACGCATCTGTCGGGTGAAGTTTAGGAAGAGCGCGCAATGTCCGATCCCACCCTTCTGGATCTCGTGGCCAACGGGACACTGGACGCGGAGATAGCGGCAACACTCTGGTCGATCGTCGATGAGCGCCGGTCCTTCATGACTGTGGCCGTTCCACGTTTCGCCGGTAAATCCACCGTATCGGCCGGGATCCTCCAGTTCGCCAGCCCTGACACCCCCATACACCTACTGAGCGGGGAAAAGACTCAGATGGACGAACTTACCAGACGTCCTGATGGCGGATACCTGGTTGTCGGAGAGTTCAGTCGTGCGCCTGTCGACGCTTATATCTGGGGTGCACGCGTTCGAAAAGTGTTCGAGACGGTCGCCGCCGGATTCTCGCTGGTGACTGCGCTTCACGCCTCGACGGTGGAAGAGGCTTACGACAAGATATGCTCCGGCAACGGCGTTTCCGATGAACGCGCTTCGATAATCCAGTACATGGTCTATATCGAAAGGCATGGAAAGTCTGAGGAGGACTTCTGGCGGAGGATCAGCGCTGTGTGGGAGGTTGAGAATGTTGTAGAAGGTGTGCCCGTCTCTCGGCTCCTGCATAGGTGGAACGAAAAAACGGACACGTTCGAGGCGGTCAACCCGGCTCAACTACTTGACGCCGACGCCGAGTTGAGTCAAGACAGAGCCAGTCGGATTCGGTCCCTCGTCGAAACAGGACAAACCTCGGCCGCAAATATCAAAGCCCTAATCGCCGGGTAAACAACGCGGACGTCATTCCCGTGTAGACGGGAATCCAGTGACCTGTAGAGAGTACCCGAGACGCTATCTCACCGGCATTGGCCTGCCTTGACGCGCCGGGGACGCGTAGACTCGCGCCGATGCCAAATACGCAAGAACTGATCCGTCCCGCCAATGACTGACACCGCTCTTCCCGCATCAGGGCGGCCACGGCTCGACGCGCTCCTCGTGTACAGCGGCAGGGGAGTACGCGCTATTGGCATGGGAATCCTGGCCGTACTTATCGCGATCTACCTGGATGCCGTTGGGTTTAGCACGCCGCGCATCGGATTTCTCCTTGGCGTGAGTCTTGTCGGCGGTGTCGCCCTATCTTCACTGGTGGTCGTCGCCGGTCCGGTGATGTCACGACGGAACTGGTTTGTCCTACTTGGGGTTATCACCGGACTCGCAGGCATTCTTCTGGTGGTCACGGACAACTTCTGGCTCCTAACGATCGGGTCATTCTTCGGCGCGTTCGCCGCCAGCGGAATGCACCACGGGCCGATAGTCCAGCTTGAACAGGCGGGGCTGGCAGAGGTGGCGACGCCCGAGCAGCGGACCAAGTCCTTTGCGTACCTGTCCGTGTTTTCGTCCGGCGGCAGGGCGTTCGGCGCATTACTGGCCGGGCTGGCAACGGTGCTCATCAAGGTTTTCGATCTCGAACCCGTCGACGCATATCGCATCACCATCAGCATGTACGCGATCCTGAATTTTGGCGCCGCTGCTATTTACCTAGCGCTCTCGTCCGCCGTCGAAACGGGTACTATCGGGGGCGGTCGTTTCACCAATCCGCTGCGCACGAAATCGCGCGGACGCATCCTCGGGATATCGGGCTTATTTGGGATCGACTCGATGGCCGGAGGGATGGTCTCAGATGCCTTTGTCTCGTTCTGGCTGTTCACCCATTTTGGCGTAAACGAGGGGACGATCGGCGCCGTCCTGGTGGTCGCCCAGATCTGGAACCTGGGTTCTATTTGGGCCGCTCCCTACGTCGCCCGGCGAATCGGCCTGCTGAATACAATGGTGTGGACGCAGATCGGGGCCAACCTGCTCCTCATAGCGTTCGCACTTGCTCCGACGCTGCCGATAGCGATCGGTCTGTTCATCCTCCGGGAGCTGTTCAACGAGATGGACGTCCCAACCCGGCAGTCCTATGTCATGGCGATCGCGCCGCCGGATGAACGGGTCGTAATGGCCGGGGCGAACAACCTTGGCCGCACGGTTTTCCGAATGCCAAGCACTACCTTCACAGGGTTACTGTGGTCCAACAGTGTCACCGCCGCTCCGTTCATAATCGCCGCCACCGCAAAGCTCGTGTATGACGTGGCGGTCTACGCAGCGTTCCGAGGCGTGAAGCCGCCGGAAGAGGATCTGAGAGCCAGCGGAGAGGCGGAAGAGGCATCCCTTGACGGCAAGATAGAGGTCCCCTCCGCCGATCGAACACTCTAGACACGGAAATTTGGCGAGTGTGGGCGATTGAATTTGCCGTGTGATCCGTAGGTGCGATTTATATCAGGCGGCGCCACACATCGGATGGACAACACGAACGAGGCAAATACGGCCGTTACTCACGTGAAAGGCATTGAGGTTGGGCGCCTATCTTGGTGAGGGGGCTGAAATCAGCGGGCCAGAAACCGTCATGACCTTGATTTCCGGGCATTCAGGCACGACATGTGATGATATGAACTTGTATCAGACGCAATGTCATTAACAGGATATCGCCGACTTCATTCCCTGCGGCGTCAAAGCGTTCTTGATAATGGCGTTCGATCAGGTAAAGCGGCATATTTTTCCTCCCTCCGTGTCCTCCCTCGGTGGCCGAAGTGGTAACCGACATACTGTTCAGAGACACGCCTTCACATTGTCCTGCGATGCGCCCGCTCTTCCGAAACCGCGCTGAGGGCGTTCCTCACATCGTCGATAAGTTGCTCGGGGGGGCGATCGGTATCGTCCGCCTCTTCCGCTTCATCGACCCAGTCCGCCAACTTCTGATGAATCTCCCTCAACTCGCGTTCATTCAACATCATCGGGTCCAAATCGCGAATATCCGGCGGCTCTCCCGGTCCCTCAGGCATGACGGCAACGCCGCGTGCATTGGCTTGGCGGGGCGTGTGTGGTGCAGGTTATACCCGACATCAGCTCACCCGCTCAAATTTCTGAATGGACCGGTAGCTGTCCGGGAAGGTGCCACGTCCGGCGTCGCCAGACACCGTCACCTCGCCGACGTACAGGCTACCGTCGGGTCCTATGGCGATGCCGTGGGGTGAGAAGAAGGAACCAGGTTCAAAGATGTCGTCGCTGCCCCATTTGCCGACCAGCTCATGATCGACGGTCCAAACGCTGATGCTCGGGATGCCAGGATTGTCCGTAGGAGCAGCGAGTCCCAGTCCGCCTTTGTGGCCGAGCTCTGCGA
Organism: Dehalococcoidia bacterium; assembly: GCA_963580625.1. Lineage (GTDB taxonomy): Bacteria > Chloroflexota > Dehalococcoidia > Lucifugimonadales > Lucifugimonadaceae. The sequence goes on from CAUZKS010000033.1 coordinate 10,965, forward strand.
TGTACACAAGGCCGTCTGGACCGACGAATACGTCACACGGCCGGCTGACCTCGTCCCACGTGTCCAGATGCTCACCATCCTGCGTAAACACCTGCAATCGGGAGTTCTCACGGTCGGCAACGTAGACACGTCCGTCAGGCGAGATGGCGACTGCGTGCGACAGGTTGAACTGCCCCGGTTCGTCGCCCGGCTCGCCCCACGAGTTCTTGAGCGTGCCGTCCGCGGCGAACCGGTGGACACGGGCATTTCCGTAACCGTCTGAGACAAAAATATCGCCGTCCGCGTTCAGGGCCGCTTTTGTCGGCTGATTGAACGGTGGGCCGCCGTGGGTGATCGTTCGATAGTCGGTCGTGATTCCGGTGTTCGACGGTTGACCTTTTGTGCCGATCGTCATCAAAACTTCGCCCGAAGTCGTCGTCTTAGTGACGGTGTGCTCCGCTACGTCAACCGCGTACACGAGATCGTCCGGGCCGATGGTGATGTTGTGCGCCCGGGTGAAAAGGTCTCCACCCCACTCGTCGTGAAGCGCGCCATTTGGCTCGAAAACCATCACGGGGTTCTCGCCTCGATTGAAGACGTACACGAGACCCTGGGAGTCGACCGCGACCCCGGCGACTTCCCGGAACTTGAGCCCATCAGGCCCGGGCCAGTCCGGGACGACCCTGAACTTCATGTCACCGGCGGAGACGATTTTGTCTGGCATCGGGGATCCTTTGTCTTGTGGTGAAAGGTATGGGAGCGGCGCGTATGGCGAACGAAGTCTAACGCAGCGTCCCCTTCAATCCATCGCTGCTTTACTCGGCCTCGGCCAGAAGCCGCTGTACAACGCCTGTAAGGTTCTCCGATCGGTAAACACAACATTCCAGA
>CAUZKS010000034.1:0-11665 GCA_963580625.1 Dehalococcoidia bacterium
TCGGCGTCGAACAGATGTGAAGGCACGTCCACCCACACGCTGCGATTCTTCTCCCGGAAGTCCTCCGGTAGATCACGGTAAGGGCAGAGGTGGAACATCTCGATCTTCATGAATTAGTCCTCTATTTCCCGATGTTGGATGTGGGAACGATGGGTGGGTGGTTATTCAGGATGAAATGGAAGCGTTGAGACGGCCAGCCGCCTCAGCAAGCGCTTCGCGTGAACGGTCGAAAATTCCGACACGGCCGTTGAAGCCGTGGATCATTCCGGCGTAACAGTTGTAAGTGACGTCGTTGCCGGCGGCCTTCAACGCGTTCGCGTAAGCCTCGGCCTCGTCAACCAACGGGTCGTACTCGGCGGTGATGATCGTTGCAGCTGGCAGATCGGTGAGACTGTCGGCGCGTATCGGTGACGCGTACGGGTGAGACCCGTCACCGTCCGGTCCAATGTAGTGATCCCAGAACCAGATCATGGAGTCCCGGGACAAACTGTAGCCTTCGGCGTTTGCTGAGTAAGAGGCGGTGCCGTAATCATGATCGATCACCGGACAGAACAGGACCTGGTGTGAGATCTTCGGGCCGTTACGATCACGAGCCATGAGGCATACGGCGGCCGAAAGATTGCCGCCGGCGGAGGTTCCGGCTACCCCGATTCGGGATCCGTCTGCGCCGAGTTCTGAGGCATGTTCGTGCGCCCACAGGAGCCCTGCGTAACAGTCTTCGACAGGTTCGGGAAAGCGAACGTCCGGGGATAGACGGTAGTCGATTGAAACGATCACCGAGTTGGTGGCGTTTGAGATAACGCGGCACGCCGGGTCCTCGCTGTCCAGATCTCCAATCACCCAACCCCCGCCGTGGAACCAGACGATCAGTGAGTGATCGGTGGCCTCAGAGGGCGTGTAAATACGTACCGACAGATCGCCGCCCGGGCCGGGAATTACGGTGTCCCGGACGCTGTGCACATCGTCATGCTCGGTCGGGGCCGCGGCGGTGTTCGCCTTTGCCGCGGTACGGGCCGCCTCGGGTGTCTGCGTGTTCAAAGCCGGCAGATTTAACTCTTCTGCCATTTTTAATGCCGACGCTACCTGTGGATGCAGAGCCAAAGTGACCTCCCACTGCCTGTCACCGGTATTTGACCAGTTGGCCGCATTGTACGAGCGATGAGGTGTGTCTGCACCGGGGGGGCTGTTCACGAGTTGTTACTTTGTGGTGTATTACCTGCGAAACTCTCGTCATCGTCGGGTACGGGGTTCCGATTATTGAATCATGGAGATGTCGAATGCAGACCGAGATGTTCAGGTTGGACGGCAAGAGCGCTCTGGTGACAGGGGCGGCGCAGGGCATCGGGCACGCGATCGCGTTGGCCATGGCCTCGGCCGGGGCGACGGTATCCGTCACGGACGTACCTTCCAAGGAAGCTCAGATTGTTTCGGTATGTGAAGAGATCCGATCTGGAGGTGGGACGGCATTCGGGTACGGCCTGGATGTGACGCACACATCCGTTATCGCCGAAGTGTTCGAGAAGGCCGCAGCGGATATGGGCGGGTTCGATATCCTCGCCAACAACGCCGGGATCGCCGCCCGTGGGCCTGCAATGGAACAGACCGAAGAAGATTGGGATCGGGTGTTGGGCGTGAATTTGCGAGGAATGTTCTTCTGCGCGCAGGCCGCCGCTCGCTACATGAAGGACCACGGGGGTGGACGGATCATCAACACCGGTTCGCAGGTAGCGGAGTCGGCGCGCGTCTGGAATGCGGCGTACACGGCGAGCAAGGGCGGCGTGGTCGCGATGACGAGGGCTTTGGCGGTGGAGTGGGTTGAGTATGGCATCAACGTGAACGCCGTGGGCCCGGGACCTGTCGAGACGGAGCTCGTCGCTGATACGCCGGATCACATAGAGGCACAGGTGGCGCACCGGTCACCGATCGGGCGGAGGCTTGACCCCGGAGACATTGCGGGTGCGTTCGTGTACCTTGCGAGTCCAGCGGCTTCAGGAGTGGTAGGGCATCACCTTCTCGTAGATGGTGGCTGGGTGGCCGGATAGCCTAATTCTGTGAGGCACATTTTGAGAGACTTAGTGGGGGCGCGGGTGGATCGAAATGACGTAGACCATGGAGGCGACAGGCGTGGACTTTGTAGATATAGATGGCGTGAAGCTGGCGTACCGGGAGACCGGGTCCGGCTATCCACTTGTGTTCGCTCACGAGTTCGCCGGAAGCATGGAAAACTGGGACCAACAGGTCAATTACTTCGCCCGTAAGTACCGGGTGATTGTTTACAACGCCCGCGGCTACAGGCCTTCAGATGTCCCGGAAAACCCCGATGTCTACAACCACAAGCAACAGGTGGCTGACCTGAAGGGACTCCTGGACCATCTCAGCATCGAGAAGGCCCACATAGGCGGGTTGTCGATGGGTGCATACACCACCATCGGTTTTGGACTAACTCACCCTGAGATGTGCAGTTCCTTGATCGTTGCCGGTGCGGGTAGCGGATCCGACGATGTTGAAAAGTTCCATCAAAACTCCTCCAAATACGCAGATCTGATGGAATCTGGTGGCATGGAGGCAATGCGCGCATACAGCACCGGCGACACCCGGGCACGTTTCAAGTTCAAAGATCCCCTTGGGTATGCGCTGTTCGAAGAGCTCTTCCTGTCGCACTCGGCAAAAGGTTCCGCCAATACGTTTCGCGGATTTCAGGGGACCAGGCCGTCCATCTATACATGGGAGTCTGATCTCAAAAATCTACGCGTTCCGATGTTTGTTATCAACGGCGACGAGGACGAGCCTTGTCTTGAGCCGGGTTTGTTTCTTAAGAGGACAGTTCCTACGGCTGGCATGGCGGTTGTTCCGCAGACTGGGCATGCCGTGAATATTGAGGAGCCGATGGTCTTCAACCAACTTGTGGCGGAGTTTCTGTCGCTGGTGGAGCTTGGGACGTGGCTACCGCGTGACTATGGAAGTGGCGACGCCTGGTAATTCGCCGGAGAACTCGGTGGGAACAGACTGCTGAATTCTTCTGTTGTCCCCCACAACGACTAGCCACACAATGATGAAACGGGTCGAGTTTAAGCTCGACGAGACTCACACCGTTACTAGTCCACTGTTGGTCCCGTCGGGGGTGACGTATCGGAACCCGTGTCGGACTCGCTAGATTCGGTTGGCTGACGTATCTGGGATAACGTGGGTGCTTCAAGCCGGAGGAACACGACGGCCGCTGCGAGCATGAGCACGCCTCCCGCGATAAGCACAGGTGTGTAGGTACCGGTCCAGTCGAAAACGAAGCCGGCTGCAACGGGCCCGACCATTAGTACGCTGTTGTAGAGCGGGGCCATCATGCCGCGGATAGTGGCGAAACTTTTGCGCCCGAACATGTCGCCTACCAGTGCCCAGTTCAGCGCGCTTCCCGCTTCTGATCCGGTGAATAGCAATAGGGCGAGGAAGAGCGGAATTGTGCCTTCGGTGAACACGACAATGAATAGGCTGATCGCAGACATGGCGTAGCCCAGTGACAGGATCTTAGTCCGCCCAATTCGGTCGCCGTAGTACCCTGCGAGCAGGATCAGCGGGACGGCGACCAGGGCCAGTCCACCGACCATATTCGCAGCGACCTGTCGGTCGATGTCCTTCCAGTCAAGGATGGCGATGAGATGGACGAAGATAGTTCCGTGGGCTGCGATACGGAGCATAGTCCCGATCGATAGGATCCAGAAGGCACGTGTCTTCAACGCTTCCTTTGTGGTCCAACTATCGTAGGTTGCGATGGGAGCGGGATTGTCTCCGTCCGTTGACAATGGGTCTTCATGCGGGTCCGTGTCCCCATCCGGATTGAGACCGTAAGCCTCTGGAGAACGCCGAAAGAAAAGCGCCATCGGCATCACGAGGAAGATCATCATCAACCCGATGCCGATCGACGCGTTTTGCCAACCGTACTTCAGAACGAAGACGGAGAGGATAGGCACCATCGCGGCGCCGCCAAGCCGAAATGCAGCGGCGTTGACAGACATCGCAAGTCCTCGTTTGCGGATAAACCACGAGTTGATGCCTGCCGTAGTCGCCTGCATGAAGCTGGTCGACGCGCCTATAGAGATAACGAATATGTAGACCACGAGAAAGGCTATGAAGTTGTCTGCGCGGGACAATAGGAGATAGCCGATTCCGACGATAAAGGTGCCAGCGAACATGAGCGGTCGGACGCCGTATTTATCGATCAGCCATCCTGATATCGGCCCGATAACGCCGTTCTCAGCACGTGCCAGGCCGAAGGCAAGTGCCGTTGCCCCCAACCCCAGGCCGAGACTTTCACTTACAGGAAGAAACAGGACCGTGAAGCCCTGCCACTGGAGCGCCCCACCGGTACCATTTGTGATGGCCGCCGCGCCAACGATCCACCATCCGTAGAAGATTTTTCCTCGCCTGGGCGAATCTGGTTCGACCGGCGCTTGGGTTCTATGGAAAAACTTGATCTTAGGAATCCAGACGTAAAAGGTGTTGGCGGCGAATTAGAGCAGGCCCACGCAATAGTGGCACACTCACGTGGTACCTGCATCCTCGAAGACCACAGGGGCTACTCTGAGCGCGTTCGATCGGATACACAGGGACAAATACGGGTTCAGATAGGGGCCAGAACGTTGGAAGCAAGTGAAATTCTCATTGATGCCTACACACGCATCCAGGAGTTGGTGCATCGCTCGACCGAGGGGCTCACGCAAGAGCAGTTAACGTATCGACCAGAGGAAGGTTCGAACTCGATAGCTTGGTTGGTATGGCATCTGACCCGCATTCAGGACGGACACCTGGCGGCTGCCACGGGGAACGATGAGGCATGGGTGACCGATGGATGGGCAGAAAAGTTTGGGTTGCCAGCTGAGCTCTCGGTCAATGGGCAGGGGGATGGTCCAGCCGAAGTGGCTGCGCTTCGCCCAGATGGCCCGGACGTGTTGCTCGGGTATCACGATACGGTAGTTGAAAGGACCAGGGCTTACCTCCGGACCGTCGACTCGGCCGAGTTGGACCGGATCATTGATCGGTCCTATGACCCGCCGGTGTCCGTGGGCGTGCGACTGGTCAGCGTGATTAGCGACAACAGCCAGCACGCCGGGCAGGCGCGCTATCTGAACGGGATGATGGATCGACTGGGCAAATAGACTTTGCCCGGGTTGTGGTGTGGGAACCCGTCCTGAGGGGGTCGCAGGGCAGAGTTGCACGGACGTGCTGAGAATTAACCGGCGAACTTCCAGACTTCTGCGGGCGTTCCGCCTTCAGGTAGGCCGAGCGGAAGTTTGACATCTATCAGGTAAGGACTCTGTTCGTTCATGACGACGTCTAAACCGTGTTTGATTGCATCCTGAAGTTTAGACTCGTCGTCGACCACGATACCGTCCATACCGAATCCCCCGGCTATTGCTACAGGATCTATTCCTTCAAGGGCAACACTGGCATATTGACCGGTGTCACTCATTACCTCTCCCGCCCGACCAAAAGCTCCGGCCACGACGCCGTATGAACCGTTGTTTGGGATTACGTAGAGCACGGGGATTCGGTGGTGTACTGCGGTCCAAAGACCAGAGTCTGCGTAGAAGGTAGACCCGTCTCCGACAAGGCCTACAACGGGCGTATCCGGCGCTGCCAACTTGGCACCTATGGCAGCACCGATGCCATATCCTTCAGACCCACCAGCAGAACGAATATAAATATTGTTTCCTCCGCCTTCTTTGGACTGAACGCAATCAAACGAGGTCGAGGGAGATTCGAATGTCATTACGCCTCCGCCTACACGTTCGAGTTCTTCGTCGAGGGTGTCAAGGAGCACTAATGGCCGTACTTGCCCCGTTTGTTTTGGCGCCCATCCAGTGACTTTACGTCTCTGTTCTCTAAGTGCTGTTGAGTGAGCCTCCGTAGCAGTTCGCCGCGCGTCATACTTCGAAGCAGGGAACGTTTTTGCGGCAACTTCGAGTAGCCGATCAATAGTTCTTGCTTCATCAGCCAGGACTTCGAGCGTTAAATCTGGGAGGTTCTGAAAGTTAGCGACTCCTGAACCGACTGCAATGATGTTGCTCGCTGTGGCCAATGCGTCGAAGTCATCGGCTTTTCCATTTCCTCCATGTCGTACCCCGAAGCAAAAAATCTGATCTGGTTTAATCCTTTCGACCGCCGTATCAATCCTCCCGCAATGCAGTTGGTGAGCGACGGGGACGCCTCGGGCATCGGCGAACGGTATGGTCGTTACCGTGGCGCCGTAGTGCTCGGCCAGAGCAATGAGTTTGTTTTCGGCGTTGCTTTTCCAGACTCCATCTCCGATATAGAACATTGGTCGTTCGGCGGCATCTAGAGCAGATGAAATCGTTTCTACATCATCGTCGGATGGGTACCCGGCTCGTAGTTCTTGGATTTCGCCATCGATGATGTGTGTCGTAACTAGATCGTCTTCAAGAAGACGATCGTAGATGGCAAGATGCACCGGTCCGAACGGTGGCGTCTTTGCTACCCGTATCGCTCGCTTTAATGCCTGTGGCAGCCCTTCTGGCTCGATAACCGCCCAACTCGCTTTTACAAACGGTGCAGCGATCGATGTCGGTCCAAATGTATGGCTAAGGTCCAATGAGACACGATCAGCGAAACTACCGGTATCGCCAGCAAAAGTTATGACCACCACTGGGAGACTTGCGGACCACACGTTGATGAGTTGCCCGAGGCACTGTGCCAGTCCCGCTCCCAGGTGAACGACCATTACCGCGGGATCGCCCTTGACCTGACTGTACCCACCGGCGGCTGACGTGACGATTCCTTCATGCAGTGCAAGGACGCCTTGGATGTCCGGGTTGGCATGTAGAGAGTCGAAGAACCGTGCTTCGCGTGATCCGGAGTTGTAGAACACATAATCAATGCCGGATGCGACCAACTGTTCGACCATAATCTGAGACGCGGTGGCAGTGATTGGGTGAGTTGACATCGGAAGAGAGGAGTCCTTTTTTGAGGATGTTTTATCTAGTAATAGTGTCTTCGGGACCCGCCTGAATTTATCCGGAGAACTTCCAGACTTCTGCCGGTGTGCCGCCCTGTGGGAGGCCGAGTGGGAGTTTGACGTCGATGATGTATGGACGCTTCTCGTTCATGACGATGTCCAGTCCACGAGCAATCTCGTCTGCGATTTTGGACTCGTCATCGACGGTCACGCCGTCCATCCCGAACCCACTTGCAATGACGACCGGATCGATCCCCTCAAGCGCTACGCTGGCATACTCGCCGGTATCAGTCATCACTTCACCCGCGGCTCCGAATGCGCCCGCAACGATGCCGTAAGCCCCGTTGTTTGGGATCACATACAACACAGGTATGTTGTGGTGAACGGCGGTCCACAATCCGGAGTCGTGGTAGAAGGTTGATCCGTCTCCCACGAGCCCGATCACCGGGGTGTCTGGTGCAGCTAATTTTGCGCCGATGGCCGCGCCGATTCCATATCCCTCTGATCCGCCTGCGGGGCGGATGTAGATATTGTTTCCACCACCGTCCTTGGCCGGAATGCAATCAAATGGGGCAGCGAACTGTTCCGTAGTTATGATGCCGCCGCCAACGTTTTCAAGAGCCTTGTCCATAGTGTCAAGTAACACCAGTGGGCGAACTTGACCGTCTTTCTGTGGTGCCCAACCGGTCACTTTGCGTCGCTCTTCGCGGAGTTTGGCGGAATGTATGCGAGCACTGTCCCGGCGTGCATCGTACTTGGAAGATGGTGCGCTGCTTGATGCGAACTCTTCGAGTCGTTCCAGTGTCCTGAACTCGTCTGCAAGTACCTCGAGAGACAGTCCCGGGAGGTTCTGGAAATTTTCCACTCCAGATCCAACTGCCATGATCCGGTCCGCAGTTGAGAACACGTCGAAGTCGTCGGTTTTGCCGTTACCTCCGTGGCGAATTCCAAAGCAGAAGATCTGGTCAGGTTTAAGACTATCGACGGCGAGGTTGATCCGGCCGCAGTGGAGGGGGTGTGTGATCGGAAGGCCACGGGCATCATCAAAGCCCGTAACCACCGTGGCTCCGTAGTGCTCAGCCAGAGATAGAAGTTTCTTTTCAGCACCGCTCTTCCAGATGCCGTCGCCAATGTAGAACATCGGCCGCTCGGCTTCATCTATAGCGGATGCGAGGGACCGCACATCTTCATCGGACGGGTACCCTGCTCTGATCTCCGGAATTTTCCCTTCAATGATGCCTGTCGTAACCAGATCGTCTTCAAGAAGACGGTCGTAGATGGCGAGATGTACCGGTCCGAACGGTGGCGTTTTGGCTACCCGAATTGCTCGCTCAAATGCCTGTGGAAGGCCTTCAGGTTCGTATACCGCCCAACTCGCTTTCACGAATGGGGCTGCGATGGAGGTTGGCCCGAAGGAGTGGCCGAGGTCCAACGATATGCGGTCGGCGAAGCTACCTGTGTCGCCGGCAAACGTGATCACCACGACGGGAAGGTTGGCAGACCAGATATTTATGAGCTGGCCTAGGCATTGTGCCAGGCCGGCTCCTAGGTGGACGACCATGACCGCCGGGTCGCCCTTGACCTGGCTGTAGCCGCCGGCCGCGGCCGTGACGATTCCTTCGTGGAGGGAGAGGACGCCCTGGATGTCGGGGTTGGCGTGAAGTGAGTCAAAGAACCTGGCTTCCCGTGAACCGGAGTTGTAGAAGACGTAATCGATGCCAGAAGCCACTAGCTGCTCCACCATCACCCGGGATGCGTTGGCGGTTATTGGGCGTGTGGGCATTGGTTTATGTCTCCTTGTGAGGATTTCATTCGGTTGTGCTGAGTGTATTGCGGGATCATACATCCGAGTTTTCGATCGTGTAACGTCTACGATGATCCGGTCAACGCCTTAGGCTGTCGGCGTCCTTATGCTGTTTCGGTCTACTCTTTTGGCGCGCTAGGGATTGTCTTATTGGTGGTCGTATGGTCATCGGGTTACGACGTTCCTAGTACTCTGCAGCCGGGATTAGGCGTTAGCGATGGCGTCGGCTTCGGGTACTCCATCATGTGTCAAGCAGCAGAATTACAAATAAGCCCATAGAATCTGGTTTCGCTGTGTAATTTCAATGACCCGGGTACATGACAGACAGGGAGAACGATATGACACGAATCGCTGAGCTGGCGGAATCGATAAGTACGCTGCTAAAGGGTCGTGGTGAGACCGTTGGTGTTTCCGAGTCGTCATCTGGGGGGCTGGTGTCGGCCGCGTTGCTGGCCGTACCGGGCGCCTCTGCATACTTCATGGGCGGTATGGTGGTTTACACGGGCGCTGCACGGGACGCGTTTGCCCAGATCGACCTGAATGACCACCCGGGTGTGCGCTCAAGCAGTGAGCCGTTCGCTTCACTTTGTGCCAACGCTGCACGTACGAGGCTAAGCACAACATGGGGACTCGCCGAGACTGGTGCCGCGGGACCGACCGGCAATCGCTACGGCGATGATGCGGGACACACATGTATAGCAGTGACCGGCCCATCAGACCATACCGAGACATTGGAAACGGGCAAGTCGGACCGCGCAGAGAATATGGAGCTGTTTACGGAGAAGACGCTAGAGGTCTTCGAGCGCGTGTTGAAGGCGTCTGATTAGGATTCAGGCTACTGCAGGGCAGCCGTAACTCCGCCATCAATCACCAGTTCGGTTCCGGTGATGAACGAGGCATCATCCGAGCATAGAAAGAGGATTCCGGCTGCGATCTCTTCGGGTTCACCCCATCGTTTTAGTGGTGTCCTGTTTACACGGATCCGACTGGCGGTTTCATCGTTGAACAGCTGGTCGGTGAATGGAGTATGAGTCCAGCCTGGCAGCACCGAGTTCACTCGGATGCCCATTGGAGCGAACTGGACCGCTGCCGAGCCCCCGAATGCGACGATCGCTGCACGGGACGATGAGTAGGCGGCCCCATACTGACCCCCGTAGCGGGCGGCCATAGAGGCCACGTTCACAATGGCACCGCCGCCCGATTCCTGCATGGCTTGTGCAACAGATTTGGCGCCAAGGAACATTCCCCGACTTGAGACGTCCATAACGGTCTGCCATGTGTCTTCGTCGGTGTTGAGAATCGAACCGCGATCAGATGTCCCTGGGACGTTTATCAGGACGTCCAATCGTCCATACCGGGCAACTGACATATCAACCGCCGCGATCCAGTCATCTTCCCTGGTCACGTCCAGGTGGACGTATGTGGCGTCCAGTCCTGCGTCCCGCATCTGAGCGACGGCCTGCTCACCCCGGTCGTCGGCGATATCGGCGATCATCACGCGTCCGCCCTCACGCAGTATCCGCCAGGCCGCACGTCCGCCAAAGCCCATGAGCTGGCCTTCGACCGCGCTGGCGGCCCCGGTGATCAGTGCGACTTTGCCGTCAAACCTTGGCATGTTATTTGTCCTATGGGGAGAGTTGGATCTGCCTGAGCGCGCGCTACCTTATCGTGTTGTTCCGTTTTGCAGGGGGTCGGATTGATGGGCATAAATTCCGATGACTCCATGGGCCGTTGATTTCATGCGTGCTCTCGGGAATACGATAAATTCAGCCGGGTCGAACGAGTAAGAGTAAAGACGACAAGACTCACACTCTTGCAACCAACGCTTTCCGATAAATTCGGCCATTAGGCAACCCGGGCGACTATCTGGAAAATCCGGTAATAGACGAGACTGGCGCGTCCTCAATTCCTTGATGCCCGGGTTCGCGAAGAGGTGATACAAAACGTCTCACGGCTCCGGAGGCAGTCCTGAAAATACGAGGTCGGAATCAGTTACATGGTTCGGTCCCCCATTCCTCGTTGCGTCAGGTTATCGTGCCTGCGGTGAAAGGCGTCATAATGCGGAGCAATGGAAGCCGACAAGGGTCCGCACACCGCGACAATATGAGCAATGGGTCTATAGCGATTGCAGTTACAGACCTGAAGGAACGCATTGGATCGCTAGTTCTTACAGATAAGAGGATTGTGAAATGCTTCTGATCATCGGAGCGTTGTTTCTGGTGCCCGGGACCATTGCGGCGATCATTGATGACCGGAAAAAGGTCAAGTGGGCCGCCTGGATCGCTGTATATGTCGGGATCATGCTGGTCTTATTCGGGTTCGGGGGGCCTGCGGCTGTTCGGGACGCGTTTGAGTTTGAATAGGTTTATCAAGGGCTACTAAAAGGCCTCCACCACCGGAGCGATCTCACTCGCCAGGTACTCCGGCCATTCATCCGAGCCGAAGTTGAAGTGTTCAAACTGGGCTTCTTCAACGCCCATGTCGGCGAATTTTCCGAGGGTGTCAACCAGTTCACTGGTCAGGCCGACGAGGAAATTATTGTTTTCGGACTTGTCCTTCCGGTACTCAGCGGGCGACCCGGTAGCGCCGCTCATGGACATGTGCCATCTCGTCATGCGGTCGAGTGACAATTGATCGCCGGCGACAAGGGCCATCGACATCCTTGAGCGGTGAACCGTCACCGGGTCGCGATCCTGAGCTGCACATGCCTCCTCAAGGACGTCCACCTTGTGCTGATACAGACTCAATGGAACGTTGACGGCATTCCACTCGTCAGCGTATTTAGCCACAAGCGGTATCGTACGTTTCTCGCCCGAACCGCCGATCAGAATCGGCGTGTCCGCGCCATAGACGGGCTTCGGCAAACAGTCGACCTCCTCGACCTGGTAATGCTTGCC
>CAUZKS010000035.1:0-11607 GCA_963580625.1 Dehalococcoidia bacterium
TCGAAGCGTCGTATGAACCTTCTGTCGGGTCGTAACCAACCTGGGAACACAGAGTGCCGGACCAGTTGGCCGCGAAGTTGTCGCCAAGACCAGCCCCGTAGTCGTTGGTCATGGCCAGAACGGCGGGGTTGCTGACTCCGGCTTGAGAAACTACGTCTGTTAGAGCAACGGCCTGCTGTGCATCGCTTGGGACGATACGGAACAGCTTGTCGTCATCATCGGCGGTAGTGATCGCCGGCGATGTGCTGGCGTAAGACAACATCGGGACTCCCGCCGGGGCGGCGACGGCGATAGCGCCGAGCGTTGCTCCGGAACAGGCGGCTCCGACAATTGCGGACACACCGGCGTCGACAAGCGATTGGGCCGCTGTTGCCGCCTGCGTGGCGTCACAACCGGAGTCCACAATGATCAGCTCAAACTGGAATCCGGGGTAGCTGGCATTGATCTCAGATACAGCGACGTCCGCTGCATCTGCAAAGCCTGGTGCGTACTGTGCAATCGGACCCGTCTCCGGGCTCAACATACCTATTTTGAATGTACTGACGTCGTCTACTGGAGCCGCAGTCGGCTGAGGGGTAGATGTCGCAGCCGGCGCCACCGTAGCGTCAACTTGCTCGTCATCATCACTGCTACAAGCAACCACGAGCGAAAATGCCGCCAGGGTGATTAAGAGCAGAGTTAACGATTTAGTGAACCGCATAATTAAAACCAATCCTTGCCAACAGATACCTGTCGGCACCACACATTTGAATCTTATTGCCAGGCAATCGATCACACGTTAGGCGGCCCCATCCGATTACGGAAGTGTGTCGACGAACCGAGCAGGTAAATTTATGGTGAAGAATGTGTGGGAATGTCCGGATCAGAAGATGCAATGCGGACCAATGTGACTGACAAGTGAGCTACAAGCGTGATTTGAGGCCCTGCGCCCACTCTTATCGGTGCATCTTATTTACTTTCTTCTCGCGACGATGAACATGCGTTTGAATGGGAAAAGCGTTGTGCCATCTGACTCTTTCGGATACGCCTTTTCCACAAGATCCGCGTAAGTCTCTTCGAATTCGCTTCTCACGGGCTCTTCAAGCGCGTCCAGAAGGGGCTTGAGCCAGGTGCCCTTTGTCCATTCCTTGACCGGATTGTCGCCGGTGAGGACCTGTATGTAATCCGTTTCCCACACATCCAGCGAACTCGCCAAGGGGGAGATGATTCGTACGTAGAACTGTGGCGGCTCGACCGGGGCCGGACGTAGTAGTGGCTCCAATGTAGAGCGCCACGGTCCGCCAAGGGCAGCTTCGGAAATTGATGTGTGAGAGAGGGCGCCGAAATTGCGTGGCATCTGCACGACGAACAGGCCGCCGGGTGCCACCGCGGACATAAGCCCATTGAACAACTCGGTATGACCATCCACCCAGTGCAACGCCGCATTAGAGAAGATCAAATCTGCCGGCTGGTCTGGACGCCACGTGCTGATATCGCCCTGCTGCCACTCGAGATTTTCAACCCGTTCGGCTCGTCCCATCATTTCTGGTGAGTTGTCCACACCGATCACGCGCGCGCTCGACCAACGCTTCGCGAGCATCTCTGTGATATTGCCTGTCCCTGCCCCGAGATCGTAGACAACTTCTGGAGACTCAAGATCGACCCGATTGAGGAGATCTATCGCCGGTCGTACCCGGTGATCTGCGAACTTAAGGTACTGAGCGGGATCCCAGGGCATTAACCGATGCCTTTCGTGGCGAGAGTGTCATCAGAATGTAAGCGAAGGACCCAAGTCTAGACGGAAAACACAAGAGCCACGGGTTTCCGCTGACTCTTATGTTTCTTGTCCTTTGGAAAATACCTTGGGTTGTCGTTCGAGTGCTATTTGCCGGACTGAGACGATTTGATGATGGCTTCCGTAGCCTCTAAACCGCTTGTGAACCCGTTGGCAATAGCGTCGACATCTGTGCAGCAGTTCAACCATGTTGCCCCGCGTTCGATCGCTAATTTCATAGCGTCCCCAGGGTTAACGGCGGTACCCATAGCCTTACCATTAGCCCTGCACGCCTCCCCAACCCGATCGTACGCTGCCAGTACTTTGGGCTTGGCGATCGGACTGCCAGGTTCTCGGTGTACACCGTAATCCTGAGACAGGTCTCCTGGCCCAACAAAAAGGAGATCAATGCCCTCTACGGCAGCGATCTCTTCACAATTCTCGACTCCTTCGACATCCTCGATCATCACGCCTAACAGCACATTGTCATTGGCAATATCGTAATAGTCAGGCCTTGCCATGAATCCGTACCCTGAGTCTCGTCCTCCACCCATTCCTCGCAAGCCTTGTGGCCCGTATTTGGTCATGTTGACCAGGGCCTTAGCCTCATCGGCAGTTTTACAGTGAGGCCAGATAAGACCGGAGGCGCCTAGTTCAAGCGTCTTGATGTACTGGTTATAGGGCCCGTGTGGGACGCGAACGAAAATATCAATGTCTCGAGTCCGTGCCGCTAAGATCATCATAGAAAGGTCTCGGAAATCCGCATGACTGTGCTCCATGTCGATCCAGACACAGGAGTAGCCGGCCTCTGCAATGTTTTCCACAACCGCGGGATCGAACACCCGGTTGACTTCCGGAACCTTCACCATCGCCCCACTCGCCAGTGCAATTTTGGTCTTATTGATCCTGTATTCGGCTTTCATATGAGATGAGTCCTCGGTGCCCATGGATAATGACAAGCAGCACGTCACAGTGTTGTGGCAACGGAGACTAGCTTAGATTCGCAATCGAGGCGAATGATCTAATTCCCTGCTCAAAACCAGGAAGTGACGATCTTGCAGATATCGGCTAACTTCGCCCAAGGCAGGTTGAGAGCGTTTCCGAAGAACGTTGTCACCTAGAGAACGGCCACGCGTTTTTTCTCGAACTGCTTCCAGTCCCATTCCGCACCCCAGCCGGGGGATTCAGGGTATGTAACTGAGCCATTAACGGGAACGATGGGGTTCAACAGTCCGATCTCCCTGCCCATGGTTGCTCCATTGGCAGGAGGGGCTGTCTCAAACCAGTCAATGTTTTCGATCCCGCACGATACGTGCGCGTGGACCAGACCGAACAGTGGTCCGTAGGCGTTTGGTTCCACGTTCGCGCCAAGTTCGGAGGCGATTTTAGACAGACGCTGAACCGCGGTAACACCGTGACGTGCGTGAACCCTGAGTACGTCCACTGCGCCACTCCTCAACCACAGTTCACCCATGGCCGGGTCATGCATCAAAGTCTCTGCACCGGCGATCGGGATTTCGAGAAGATCACATAGCTGTTTATTTTGCGCGTGAAGGCGATCATCTATCGGTTCCTCGAACCATATGAATCCGGCATTCTCAAGACTTTTGCCGACCGCCAGTGCCTCGTCGTAGTTATAGCTCGCGAGCGCCGCGTCGTGCATTAAGCCGACCTCGCTCCCGAATGTGTTCCTGAATGTTTCGAAAGCGTCAATGTTCTCTTTGTACGAAAACGCTAGGTGATCTTTCAGTGTTGTGAACCCGGCAGCTAGACCCATCTCTCCATCCAGGATCAATTCTTCGACCGTACTCCCGGCGGTGTTGTAGTAGGCCGTCCCATATTTCCTCGCGCCGCCCAACAATTCAGCGACGGGGAGCCCAGCGGCTTTGCCGGCGATGTCCCACAGACAATTATCGAACCCGCCCCACCAGACGGGATCAAGAAAACGTGACGCAGCGTTCAGTTTCGACCACATCCGATCGCGATCAAGTGGGTCTTCGCCGATTACAAGCTCACGTAACGTCACTATCTGTGCCCAGTTGAGCTCCGTGTAGCGCCAGTCACCCACGGTGCAGACGCCTTCCAAACCCTCGTCGGTAACTACCCTAATCACTTGTACTGGGACATTCTCGCTGACTGGGAACGTCTGTTTCCAGCGCGGGACGGTGGAAGAGCCGAACTCGACGACATTCGTGACCGATGGAGACATCGGGAGCTCGAATACCGAAATTTCGATTGACTCAATTTTCATGCTGTCGTCTCTACAAAGAAGGCCCGCTGGACGAAACCAGCGGGCCTTCTAGATTCTCACAGGCAGCGACTGTCCGCTGTCAAGTCGGCTAATCCCTGTTGATGCCGCTGAGGGAAGCCTGAATGCCGTCTGTCGCCGCCGTGGCCCACGGAACCGTGAACATTTTGAAGCCCTTGGCGACGAACCAGTTCGGGTCCATTCCTGGCGGGATGAAGTACATGCCCGGAACCACGTTATTCCTCTTGGCCGCCTCGGCGAGCTTGTCTAGGCCTGCCTCGTATCCGGCGGAAGTGTAGTCCAGAGTGACCCCGAGTTCGATCGAGTAATCCGACGGACCGATAAGCGCGACGTCGATGCCGTCGACGCCCAAGATGCCGTCGATGTTGCTGATCGCCTCGTTAGTCTCGATCATGGGGATGATCACCAGGTCCCGATTCACGGTGTCCATGTACTCCTGGTAGTCGTCGCCCTGGCCCCACTGGCCACGCATGCCACCGTTGGAGCGCTTGCCACCCGGGTAGTACCTGCAGGACTCGACGATGTATTCGGCCTGTTCTTTGGTGTTGACCATAGGAACGATGATCCCCCTGGCGCCTGCGTCCAGCGCGAAGAGAATTTGTTCTGCACGGATGGAGTCCACCCGGGCGAACGGAGCCGCCTTCTTCCCGTTGGTCGCTTGGATCCCTGCCGCCAGTTCCTTCATCCCATATGGGGAGTGCTGGGTATCGAAGAGCAGGAAGTCGTATCCCGCATCGGCCAATACGGCTGATACCTCTGGGTGGGGGGAACCCGCCGTACCAACGATGGTCTTCCCAGATTTCAAAAGATCTTTAACAGCGTTCACGTGACTTGAACCTATTCCTTTCAGGAATGAATGTCAGATGGCTCCCCGGATAACGTCTCGGGGAATGATATCGACCAGTACGAAGGGCATGATGGCCCCGATGTTGGAAAGATTCAAGTCACCGTTTGCGTACGGAGGTTGACGGAATCAGGAAACGAATGTGATCACGAAACGAACGCGGGCCATTCCGGTCCACCTGGATGGAGCCTTGCTCCGTGATGTCGGATACGACAAGGGAATTTAAAGGTAAGGGAGTACTCGGACCTGTTCGACAGCGTTTACGTCCCCATATACAAGTACTTTGGATCATCCTTGGGGCAGGACGTGCTTCAACGCCAACGGCAGGGGCGGGGCGTTTTATGCCAGTTCTGGGACATGAACGTAACTCCGGATTACACTCGGCCGCACAGTTGACAACCCGATGCATCGATAATGTGAAGTCCAATTGTGAGCAATCAAGAATTACCCGGCTCTGGTAACCAACGAGCGGTCCAAGAATACGGCCCCGATACGATCGTATTTTCAGGTGATGGGGAATCGCAATCTCCGCAATCGATCGTGGATCGCCTTGGAGCTCTGCTATCTGGAGGCGTTCTGCGGCCAGATAACTATTCTCAGGGCGGCACTGTGGAGGCGCTTGAGAAGCGTGTCGCGAGAGACCTCGGCAAGGAAGCGGCGATCTGGATGCCGACCGGATCACTGGCGAACCACCTCGCCCTACGCCGTCACTGTGGGACCAACTCGAGGGTCGTCTTGCAGGAACAGAGCCACGTCTATCACGACGAAGGTGATGCGCTTGCGAGACTAAGTGGGTTGAACGTTATTCCTCTTGCCCATGACAGGCCTTATTTCACCGTCGGCGAGCTTCAGACGGCGCTGGATCAATCTGTAGGTGGACGTGTGTCGAACCTGGTAGGCGTTGTATCAGTCGAAAGCCCGGTAAGGCGCCAAGCCGGCCAGATAGTCCCATGGGACGAGATGCAGGCGATCAGCCGCCTGTGCCGTGAGCAGGCGATGCCGGTCCACCTGGATGGAGCAAGGCTCTACATGATGTCGGCGGCGACGGGCAAAGAACTAAAAGAGTACGCGGACCTGTTCGACAGCGTTTACGTCTCCATGTACAAGTACTTTGGATCACCGTTCGGAGCGGTACTCGCCGGCAGCCGTGAATTCATATCTGGCATGTTTCATGACCGCCGTATGTTCGGAGGCGGCCTCTCCTCTTCTTATCTAATTGCAGGGCTCGCTCTGGACGGTATGGACGGTTTTGAACTTCGAAATAAAGAGGCGTTTGAAAAAGCTACCTCGCTGTTCGCAGACATCAACAATCTGTCCGGAATCGAAGTCCGCCGGTTCGAGCACGGCTCCAACATTTTTGAGCTGGTGATCGACCCCGGAATCGATCCCGACCGGTTCGTCGGGAAGCTACTTGACCTCGGAATCGTGATCACCTGGCCAAACGACAACTGGCCGGTACCTCTACTGCATGTGAACACAACAATACTCCGGCGCCCGAACGCAGAAATTACACAGGCGTTTTCTACAGCCGCTTCAGGTTGATGATTAGCCGCAATCTCGGACGGAGTCGCAGGCAGGCATTCTGATAACGGCTCAATCCACGTACACATATCTAATCCCCACTCCGGCCACCGAATTAATGGTCGGGGGCACCTCATGTCATCCAATGGCATGGCGTCGCGGGAACAGCACCGAGAAAGCAACGTCCCGGAGGCACTCATATGAAGATCACAGACTTGAAATGCGCAATCATCGGGGGATCTGCGGTTATTCGGATAACGACCGATGAAGGCATCGATGGTCTGGGCCAGGGCGAGACCCCCAAGCCTTACCTGAAGCCGATGGTGATGTTCTACAGGGACATGATCATCGGGAAAGATCCGACAGACGTGGAGCGGGTGATGATGGGCATCCGGCGTATGGGCGCTTTCAAACCGTGGGGAACCGGAGTGAGCGCTATCGAGATGGCGCTCTGGGACATCGCCGGTAAGGCGCTCGGTGCCCCGGTCTACAAGCTGCTGGGCGGCAAGGTCCGGGACAAGGTGCAGGTCTACAACGGCAACATTCGGTTCGAGATGAACGGGAACGAACCGGAGGACTACGCCGAGGAGATCCGGAAGGAGATCGATGCGCCTCAAGGATTCTCGATCGTCAAGCAGGCGGTCGGATTTCATGACGGCTGGGCCGGAAAAGTCGATGATTTCTACTACGGCACGCCGGAGACCCGACGGCGTCACCCGAACAGGGGCACGATCACCCGCAAAGGATTCAATCACCTGATGGCGTGCATCGAGGCGATGCTAGAGGTGTGTGGCGACGATGTCGCACTGGCTCTTGACTGCGGTCCGGGCATGACGGTTCCTGACGCACTAAAGCTGGCCAGGGCGCTCGAGGGCGAGAACATCATGTGGCTTGAGGACATGATTACGGGCGACTACACGCCGTACGTGCTGGCTGATCTGTACAAACAGGTCACGCCGTACACGACAACGCCCATACACACGGGAGAGCAGATCTACTTGCGTCAGAACTTCGTGGAATTGATTGAAACCAGCGCCGTCAATATTCTGGGGCCTGATCCATCGGACGTTGGTGGGCTGGCTGAGATGAAGTTCATCGCCGAGTACGCCGATCTCCACGGGATCATGTTTGCGCCGCACGGGAGGTTTGACGGGCTGATCGGTCTGGCTGCACATGTGCAACTAGCAGCCTCTTTGCCAGACAACTACATAGCCTTTGAACTGCCAAACGGCGACCCGGACTGGTGGTACGACATCACGGAAGGCATTTCAGCAGATATCGTCAAGGACAGCCACATCGAGGTATGGGATCGACCCGGACTTGGCATTACATTCATCGAGGACGAGGCAAAGAATTACCTGAGCGAAGAAGACGCCGATTTCTTCGACGCATAAGAGATCGAATGACCCGATGCGGAATCTACTTTCATCCCGACCTGAGTGATATCTTCCCGCAATGTCAGCGCTCAATAGTTCTACAGACGTTGTAATCATCGGCGGCGGGATCATCGGGTGCGCCATCGCCTACAACCTGGCGCTCCGGGGTGTGGCGGTCACGCTGGTCGATAAGGGGCCGATCGGGTATGAGCAATCGACCCGCAACTGGGGCTGGGTCCACCAACAGGTCCGGTACCCTCACCTTATCCCGCTGGCGGTCGAGTCGGTTCGTATGTGGAAACATCTCGCCGAAGACCTCGAGTCGGACGTTGGATGGGTCCAGGGCGGCAACCTGAGCCTTGGCTTCGACGACGCCGACTTGGCCGAGTTCGAGCTGCGTGGAGAGATTGCTCGTAACACCGGTCTTGAGACAACCGTCCTAACCCGCGCTCAGGTCGTCGACATGTTGCCCGGGATGGCTAGGATGAAAGGAAGTTGGACCGGCGCGCTCCACCTTCCCACGGATGGTCAGGCGGACCCTTCGCTGGTCACTGCCGCTTTCGCCCGTGGTGCGGAGCGCCACGGAGCGCACATCGTGAGTGACTGTGCCGTCTCAGAGATCGACATGGCAGGTGGTTCCGTGACTGGGGTGCTAACTGAACGCGGCCCAATCCGCGCACCCCAAGTCGTCGTTGCCGCCGGTGCCTGGTCTGGGCACTTGGCCCGACCGCTTGGCGTACAGTTCCCGCAGCGTGCGGTCCGATCGACGGTTATGAGGACAGATCCGGTGGATCCGGTCACATCTGTAACCGCATGGGCTGAAGGATTCACGTTCCGACAGGACCGCGCTGGCCGGTTCGTGTTGGCTGGCGGAGAAGAAGCCATCTACGACGTGGACCTGGGCCTCTTTCGTGACATGCGCTGGTTCCTTCCTATGGCTTGGAAGAATCGGCGATGGTTACGGATGCGCGTTGGCCGACCCCTTCTGCGTGACCTGTCTGCGCGCATGCCTGGAATGCCGGAGCGGCGTGAGTTCTGGCAGCGCCGACGAAAGATCGACCCACCGGCGGACTCGAAGGCGGTACGTAAGACTCTTGAGCGATTCCACCGGTTGTTCCCGGATCTCGCCGGAGTCGGAATCGAGTTGGCCTGGGCTGGGAACATAGATTCGACGCCTGACCAGGCTCCAATTATTGGATCGGTCGACGGTGGCCCAACCGGCCTCTTCATCGCCACTGGCTTCTCCGGCCACGGCTTTGCTCTGGGGCCTGCTGGAGGGCGACTCACGGCTGACCTCGTTCTTGGCGACGATCCCCTTGTGAGTCCTCATCCATTCCGCCACGCGCGCTTCGCTGAGCGCGACGTCCCCGTCGTCGGAGTCCACCGTCGCTGATCCGGCCTTCCTGCATGTTTTCGGTCTAGCAGGATTCGACCTAACACTAATCCGTTTGTGAACTCAGTCGAGAGGCGGCAGCTTAACGCCCAGTACAACTCGTAGGTAGTTGACGTTGTGAGCTAGATAATCGTCGACGGCGAGGTCTAGATTCCCGCCGATCGCGTCGAATCCATCGTCACCTTCCCGTGGTCCATCTACGTCCAGCATGACCCAGCCTTTGAAGTGCTGGTCTCGCAAAAGCTTCATTACGGCCGGGAAATCGACACCACCACCACCTAGGTTGTGATACACGCTGGCTTCGGCATGCTGTTCACGCGTGGGGGTCTCCGTGTTCCCGCGGTACTTCGCGTATGTGTCCTTCAAGTGCACCTCCGCGATACGAGGCAGGTAATCGGTCATGATCTGGACCGCATCCAGGCCGCCCAGGGTCAGTTGCCCGGTGTCAGGGGTGAACCACACGTAGTCTGGGTCGGTCATGTCAAGCATGGCTCGGACCTCGTGCTCGCGCTCCACCGGACCCCAGACGTGCGGGTGTGGCGCAAGGCGAATCCCCATCTCGATAGTCTGGCGACCGATCTCGTTGAGCGTATCGGCAACCCTCTTCAACTGGTCTGCCGACGTGCCCTCGGCCGGTCGAGCACCCATGTTGACCTTCCAGACATCACAGCCAAACGGTTGAAGGAAGTCACGGGCAAAGGCGACATGGTCGGCGATCGTCTTCGGTGTTTCTTCCGAGTCCGTAAAGTTTGTCGACTGTCCCTTCGCTCCGTTTGAGACATCGATCAACGTCACTCCCGACTCGTCGAACTTCTCCTTCAAGGCCAGTGGATCGGAACGATGATCTTCGATCTGCTTCGAATATGGCTCGATGCCTTGCAAACCGAGTGCGGCAATCCGCTTGATCGCCCACTCGATCGGGTGTCGGGCGTCCCACAGTGAGCTGGTAGAGCCGTAGAGGATGTCCGGGTTTTCGGGATCAAGGGGGCGGTGAGATGCGGTTGTAATGAGAAGTTGCCTCCGGCCTGTGATGCAGTGTTGATGATGGAGGCTAGCTCTGTTGGGGGCCGGCAGCAAGAGCCGATACCGGCGTAGGGCCTCCTGAGACTCGAACCTACGATTTGTGGATTACGTGGCAGCGTTTGCTTCCGCAGGACAGGCTGGATATATTCGTCACGCCCAAGTAGCCCACCGAGTGGCAGCCGAAACGTTCCCGAACCTCTTCTCAGACGATATTCCGCCGAAACGCGAGGAGCAGACATGACAACGCACGATCACAACGGCCACGAGCACGACCACAACGGCCAAGATCACAGTGGCCCCTCCCTCGCCGTAAAAGAGATGGCGGCGGCCTGCGTCAAGTTCGTCGATAGCCTCTCGGCGGACCAGAAAACGAAAACGATCTACCACTTCAACGATGGCGAACGTATCTTCTGGTACTACCCGCCGATGAACCGTCACGGCCTACCGCTACGCGACATGGATGAAAACCAGCGCACTCTCGCATACGCCCTTATGGCCTCAGGGCTCAGCGAGACCGCCAACACGAGAGCGCATCAGATCATCCAGCATGAGTTGATCCTCGGGTCCATGGAGAAAACCGCCGGAATTAGGTCGTTCGTCCGCGATCCCGATCTCTACTACTGGACCGTTTTTGGCGACCCACTTGGAAGCGACCCATGGGGATGGCGTATCGAAGGCCACCACATCTCGATCCATATGCATATCTATGGCGATGATGTGATCTCAACGACTCCGTTTTTCTTCGGATCCAACCCTGCAGTCGTGCCGGATGGCCTCCCGAACGCTGGACGCAGCATTCTGGGTAACCGAGAAGCCCTGGCCCTGGAGCTTGCCAACACCCTCGATTCCAGCCAGCGTTCGCAAGCCGTAATCGCCGAAGATGCCCCCTGGGACATCCTCTCGTACAACTCCTCCAAGGTGGTGATCCCCAAGGAGCAAGGCCTCCGCGGTGGACAGATGAATGGCACCCAGAAAGAGATGCTCACTTCCCTTATCACCGAGTACACGAGCCAGGTGAGAGACGACATTGCCGACAAAGGAGTCGGAAAGGTTCTCAATCAGATTCGCGAAGACGGCGTAGAAAACTTCCACTTCGCCTGGTCAGGCGGCATGGAAAACCGCCAGAATCACTACTACCGGATCCACAGCGGTGACTTCGTCATCGAGTACGACAACCGCCAGAACGACGCCAACCACATCCACTCAGTCCTTCGCGACGTAGAAAACGACTTCGGCATCGACGTCCTCAGAGAGCACCTCCTGCTTTTCCATGTGATCTAAACCATCAGACAATCACAATGGATAGTGGCGCCCCGACCGGGAGCAATCGCTAGACGTCGAAGGAACCCCGGTGATTCCGCTAATCCGGTCGATGGATATGCGCTGGCTCTCATGAGCTAGTCCGCGGCGGGAGGCCCCAACGGGCCA
>CAUZKS010000036.1:0-11552 GCA_963580625.1 Dehalococcoidia bacterium
AGCGCGGCCGGCGGCATCCTAAGGAGCTTGCGATGAAGGATCCCGCCACTGGATGACGTTTGCACGTCGGACATACTCGCACTCTACCGAGGCGAAGCTGACATCGAGGGCCCATGGCCACTCCGCCAGACACAAGACGCGAAAAGGCCCGGGCGATTGTTGCCCGGGCCTTTTCTTTAAGCCTGCGTTAGCTCTCTATAAAGCTGCGGGAGCCTGGTCGGCAACATCGTGATGTCCGACAGCACCTCGTAGCTCATGTCCTGCATCATCGTTTTCAGGTAGTCGTGCCCGTTCTTGTCCACGGTGAGACAGAACGGAGTCACGCCCTCCTTACGGGCTTCGTCGAAGGCGACACGAGTGTCGTGCACCGCGTACTCCTTCTCAACGCCCTCACGACTGTATCCGCGGTCCTGCGGCCTGCCGTCGGAGATCATGAACAGGATCCGTGATTTGGCATCCACCTGCGTCAACTTGCTGGTGGCGTGGCGAATCGCCGGTCCCATTCGGGTCGCGTGGAGCGGGGCGATTCGGTCGATCCGTTTCGGGATAGCCGGACTCCAGCGCTCCTCCATCTCCTTGATGACGTAGAACTCCACGTTCTCCCGGCCGTAGCCCGAGAAACCGTAAATTCCGTACATGTCGCCAGTCTGCTCAAGCGCGCTCGTCAGGAGGATGATGCCCTCCTTCTCGATGTCCACGATGCGCTTATAAGACCGTCGTAGCCCTTCCGCACGACGTGACCGCAGCCAGACCATGTACTCGACAGGATCGTCCGGCGCGCCCCAATCATCGGTCGGACGTTTGTTCTCGTCGATAGCCTCGGCGGTGGATGCGCTCATGTCCAAGAGGAAGGCAACAGCGACGTCACGCTCGACCTTGTTCCGACGCCAGAACACCTTGTCGCTGGGCGTCGTGCCGGTACGTCTGTCGATGACCGCCTCGATAACAGCATCAAGGTCAAACTCCTCGCCGTCCTCAAGCCGCTTCACCTTGCGGAACATCTCCGGCATTACCAACTCAAACTGCCGGTGGATCTCACGAACCAGCGCCGAGTGCTCGTTGAGCGTGTCCTGGTAGAACTGCGGCTCGCCCTCAGCCATCTCTTTTTCGTGAACGACACACCATTTCGGCTTGTAGTCGTTGGCGCGGAAGTCCCACTCCGGGTACACGAAGGTCTTCGGCTCTGTAGCTTCGAGAGGGCCGCCCTCTTCTGGCACATGGACCAGCGGGCCGTCGCCAAACTGTTGGTTGTCCGGATCGCGCTGCTGCATCTCCTTCATCAGGTTTTCCAGCATCTCGTCCATCTGCTGCTGCTGTCCCTCTTCGCCCTCCTCCATCTCGCCCTGTTCGAGCTCCGTGGAGTTCTTCAGCAGCTCCTCGAGCTGTTCCTGCGTAATCGGTTCCGCCTCGCCGTCGAAATCGGCGGAGTCCATCGATATCTGTGACAGTAGCTGGGCCATCTCCGGCTTGAACTCACCGCGATAGTCCACGTCTTCCGGTGAGTCATACGACTCCTCGTCCATCTGCTCCTGCTCGTCCGTCTCACCAGCCTCGCCCGCCTCTTCGCCGGCGCTTTCACCTTCACCACCGAACATTTGAAGAATCTCGTCCGTGTTCTCTTCTTCATCCTCGTCCGGAATGTCGTCGTCGAGGTCAACATCCTCGAACTCTTCTTCGGGAATGGTGTTGTTCGGCACGTCGGCAATCATGGCGTAAATACGGGTCGCCGCCTCGGCAGAATCCTCAACTGTGGCACCAATCTCAGACAGCATGTTCACGAGGCGGCGAATCTGCTGTGCGATGTCGGTGAAGTCCTTCGGGACCTTGATGCTGCCGGTTTGCCGCAGGCTGAGTCGAACGATGAATTCGATCATCGCCTCCCGCATCGGAAGCTCTTCGATCCGCGGTCGTTCTCGCAGCGAAAACTCCTGGGTTTGCAGGTAGCTCGCGGCCAGTCCCCGGTACTCGTGCAGGATTCTGGAGTCCAGGCGCGTATCCTCGACCACCGTGAAGATGTCTAGGCCCAGGGTTCGGTCGGTGAACATGTCAAAGAACCGCCCCATGTCTGTCAGGTAGGCCGTCTCTATGCCGCCCTCTTCTTCCTGAGCTTCCGGAACGCTTATTCCAGGTATCGCGGCCTCTGCCAGTTCTGCAACTACGACAGATACGTCGGTCGCAGGCTTCGCCGCAGGTTTCATTTGCGGACGGAGGTCCTCGAACAGGGTCGACGGGGTGTCGAAATCAAACTCAAAACTGCCGAACTCTATGTGGCAACTCTGGTGCGTGGCGATGACTTTGTACCAGCCGAAGTTCTCGTCCTTCTGGGGGAAGCGATCGGCCACCGGCGGCAGATAGATCGTCGTGCCTTCGGTCGTTGCGCTCTGCTCGTCCACCCAGCCGATCTTCTTGTCGACGATCGTCGAGGTCGCGTTGACCGCTATGTCCCGTGCGGACAGCGCACTGCAATATGTCCTCAGCAGATCCTTCACCCGATTGAGTTCCACGCCGGAGGAAAGTTGGTCGAGGGACTCCCGGGAGCGCGCTGACTCCAGTCGGTAGAAGGCCGGACCGGACTCCGGGGACTCTGCGATGGCACGCATGCCTTCCCGGTGCCACTCCTCAAACTGGGAGGGGCTCAGTCGATCCAGGATGTTCGGCGCCTGGGTAATAAGCAGGTTCACGGACGACGGCGATGACGCCAGGGGCTCCTCCGCCAGTTCCAGTAATCGCTGCCTGAACTCGGTAGGAACGTGGTTCACCGCATTGCTGGCCCCGGCAAAGAACTCGCCGATGGCCGTCTGCTCCACCGAGATCAGCCTTCTGGCGATCATAAGCAGTCGGCTGCGATATACGGGCTCAAGCGCCGTTAGCGAAGTCGATGCGGAGTCGTAGAGGCTCTTCACTTCACGCCATGAGTGTTCCGCAAGGTCGTGCGACACGGTGATAAAAGCGTCCCGATCCTCACCAAGCCGCGGGAACAACCGTGCCGCTTTGACCAGGCATTCGTCCGCAAGGTCGTACGACCGGCGCGATAGAACTTGGAGCGATTCACCGAAGCGTGTGAACTCAGCAAACGTCAGAGATTCAAGAAGCTGCGGGCTAATTTCATAGAAATGGCACGCCAGGTTACTGGACTTCCAGGTGCCCCTGTAGAGCGTCCGACCAAGGTTGGCCCAGTCGTCCACGTAGCGCGGCCGGAGACGCGTCAGCGCGTCCGGACTGGCCTTGAAGAATGAAACGGCGAGGCTTGGGGAATCTTCGCAAAGACGTCCGCCGATCGCCGCCCACCTTATGAACTGACCGGAAGGAAGTTGACGCTGGACGGCCGGACTGGCCTCCAAGTACTCAGCCGCTGCCTCCCAGGAACGTACAGCCTTGCCAGCGATCGCGAGCGCATGGTTGGCCCAATCAAGCAGGTCCTGGGGGCGCAGCCGATTTTCTAGCTCGGAGTATGCCGCTGCGTACTTTTCAAGCACCGCGGAAGGAAACCGCTCAAGCTCTTTCTCGATGGTCGCCATCTCCGGTCCGAGGTCACCTGCTGGCGATGAATCGTTAGTGGTCAAGTTGTCTCATTCCTGGCCCCAGGCCAATAAATTCAGGCAATAACGTTCAGGCTTTCCTGAGGCAATCGATTAGTTGTGAAACGATCATCCCGGTTGATCCCCAGATAACGCGGCCATTGTATGCGTAGGTTGGCCGTATGACGTACCCAGATTCGTACCTGCGAGTCTCGTCCCGATCACAAGATCCATCCATCAACCTGGATACGGGCACAGTGACCACTTCACTCACCTCACGCTCGCTTAACTTCAGCTCACTTGTGCGCGAGAGCCAGCCGGTGAACGGGCTGAGCGCAAACTCTGAGATGGTCAATAGCGGGTCCAGAGTCCCCCACACCTCAACCTCAGACTCAACGACGCCAATTTCTTCAACGGTTTCCCTGACTGCGGTAGCCGAGAGATCTTTATCCCCGGCATCTACTCCGCCCCCAGGAAACGCCATCTGTCCCGGGTGGTTGCGCAGGTTTTGTGATCTCCGAATGAACAACACGGACAGATCATCGCCGACCATGCAAAACGGTACCA
The DNA here is from genome assembly GCA_963580625.1 of Dehalococcoidia bacterium. GTDB lineage: Bacteria > Chloroflexota > Dehalococcoidia > Lucifugimonadales > Lucifugimonadaceae. The sequence goes on from CAUZKS010000036.1 coordinate 4,086, forward strand.
GCACCGCCGCCGGCCGGCCAATTATGTCGTTTTCACCGGTACCGCTCCGCTCACGCAACGCACGTTCGATATGGTCACGAGACAGGCCCGGGGGCTTTCCTCCGGCCCTGTCTCGTGTCACATCAGGCGCCTTTGGGCCGCCAATCATCAGGCGAAGATCGTGGTTACGACCTCGTCCACGCTGCGTTGCATCTGCTCGTCGTCGGTGATGCCCCACGTAACAGCTACCTGGCAGGCCCGTCGCGGTGCGACGCCCTGTTTAATTAGCCGTGCCGCGTAGATCAGCACACGGGTACTTGCACCTTCTGCGAGGCCGTGATCCCGGAGGTTGCGAATCTTGTCGCCCAACTTGGCAAGTTGTTCCGCTAGCTCAGAATCCACGTCCGCCTCGTGCTTGATGATCTCCATCTCCACCTCGGGCGGCGGGAAGTCGAACTCAAGGGCGACAAAGCGCTGCCGGGTGCTGTGCTTCAGGTCCTTCAGGGCGTTCTGGTATCCCGGGTTATAAGAGACAACCATCAGGAAACCATCGGCCGCCTCGACTACCTGTCCGAGCTTGTCTATGGTCAGCATGCGCCTGTGGTCCGTGAGCGGGTGGATGATGACGGTCGTGTCCTTGCGGGCTTCGACTATCTCGTCCAGGTAGCAAATGCCGCCGACCTTGACGGCGCGGGTCAGCGGCCCATCGACCCAACGCGTGCCATCGGCGTCCAGGAGATATCGACCGATCAGGTCGCTGGCGGTCATATCTTCATGGCAGGCCACGGTAACAAGCGGAATTGCATTCTCGCCGTTATTGCTCGCGGGCGCCTTCGTCCCGTCCTGTACAACGCTCAATGGCTGGCTTAGTTTCCACGCCATGTACTCAACAAATCGGGTCTTCCCCACACCCGTCGGACCCTTCAGAAGGATCGGAAGTCTTTGCTGATATGCGGCGGTGAAGATATCGATCTCGTCACTCAAAGGAGCATAAAAAGGCTCCTCAGCGACTGTGTATTCTTCAACGCGATATTCCCGGTACTCGGTTGTCGTCATTACCCGTTGTGCCTTCCCTCGGATGTATTTGGAACCCTTATCGGGTCCTATCGGTCCACAGTTTTTTGACCGTTGCGGCGAGCGCCGCCCGGTCTTCGTCGTTTCGGACCATCACGTCGGCCCGTTGCTCTCGCTCTTCGTTGGCCATCTGCGCGCGCACCCTTGCCCGCGTCTGTTCCGGTCTTTGATTGCGCTGTCGTTCAAGCCGCTTCAGGACATCTTTCTCGGGGGCTGTTACCACCCAGATCTCGTCGAACAGATTCTCCCATCCAGCCTCGAACAGCACGGCGCATTCAACGACAAGGACCTCTGTGCCCCCACCATGCCGCTCTCCTGCGATACGATTCTTTAAGACTTCACGAATTTTAGGCCAGACGATGTCGGTCAATCGCTTCAAGCTCCCGGGGTCATCGAACACGATTCTCCCGAGTTCTCTTCTATCGATCTCTCCATCTGAATCGATGACCACGTCGCCAAAGGCTTCCATTATCTCGTCCCAGGCCGGCTGCCCACTTCGATACGTTTCATGCCCCACAATGTCAGCGTCTATAGCCAGTGCGCCGAGTTCTCGCAGGATGCCAGAAGCTTCACTTTTCCCCGAACCGATGCCGCCGGTCAGGCCAATTGTCAACACGGTAGCGTGGTTTTCACGATTGAGGGCAATCTCCGCAAACTAACAGCCGCCTATTATAGTGCGCTAGGGGTTCCAAAGTAGACATGCCGGGTGACTACAGACTCGTACGTACACAACCCGGGCGAGGGCCGATGACAAACGACCATATAAATACACAGTTCAGATCTCTGCCAAGCGTGGAGCAGCTCCTCCAAGAGTTGGTACTCGGCGGGCTGGCCGGAGCATACTCCCACGCGGCCGTCGTGAGCCTTGCCAGACAGCAGCTTGACGACACCCGGGATTCGATTCGGGAAGGCAAAGATGCGCCCGCGCTGCAACAACTTGCGGCGGACATCATGGCGCGCGCTGAAGACGAGTGGTCGCCGTGGCCACGGCCGCTCGTGAACGCGACCGGCGTGGTCATCCACACCAACTTGGGTCGCGCTCCACTCAGTGAACCGGCGATGGCCGCCGTCAATGCGGCCGCCGGGAGTTACAGCGATCTCGAGTTTGATGTGCGTGAAGGGTCGCGTGGATCAAGACAGGCGCATATTGGCCGATTAATTGCAGAAGTCACCGGCGCAGAGACCGGCCTCGTGGTCAACAACAACGCCTCGGCCATCATGCTCGGCCTCAGCGCTGTAGCCGGACCAGACGGGCCAAGAGAGGTGATCGTCTCTCGGGGCGAGGGCGTCGAGATCGGCGGCGGGTTCCGTATACCGGACGTACTCAGGCAATCCGGCGCAACGCTGGTTGAGGTCGGCACCACCAACCGCACCTATGTTCGTGACTACGCCTCTGCCATAAATGAAAACACCGCAGCGATCCTCAAGGTCCATCCCAGCAACTTCCGCGTAATCGGCTTCACGCACGAGGCAGAACTAGACGAACTCGTCACGCTAGGCCGCGAACGCGGCGTGCCCGTTCTGAACGATCTCGGAAGCGGCTGCCTGCTGGATACGACACAGTACGGCCTGGCTCCCGAGCCCACAGTTCAGCAGAGCGTCAACGCCGGTGTCGAACTGTCCTTCTTCTCTGGAGACAAGCTGATCGGCGGCCCCCAGGCCGGCATCATCGCAGGCAACGTGGAGTGGGTAGAGCGACTTGGCCAGCATCCGCTGGCGCGCGCTGTACGGATCGACAAGATGGGACTCGCCGCGCTCTCGGCGACCCTAACGTCGTTTCTGAAGGAAGAAGCACACGAAGAGATCCCCGTGTGGCGCATGATCTCAATGTCCGTGGATACGATCACCAAGACGGCCGAAGGCTGGCTGAAAGAGATCGACTCACCAGCCGTAAGTCTTCGTGAAGGCCAATCAACCGTCGGCGGCGGCAGTCTGCCGGGCGAGACACTCACCACCACATTGCTGGCTGTTACCCCACCCGATTCACCGGATGCCTTCGCCCGCCGACTCCGTTCAGGGCCGACGCCGGTGATCGCACGAATAGAGAACGAGGTGGTTCTCCTCGACCCTCGAACGGTGTTGGACGGCCAGTCCGCTACCGTGGTTGAGGCGGTGAAGTTGGCCCTTAAAGCCTGAGATTTCAGGGATACCCGGAGGAAACACGCGATGGCGACCATTAGCGACCCCACCAATTTCTCAAGAAACCGAACCTATGTGGTATCGCCGGTCGTCAATGAAGACCGAACGGCGACGTTCCGTTTTGCGGCGCCCAACGCCCGTGAGGTCCATCTCCACGGTCTGAGCTCTAGCGCACGAGGTGAGTTCATCGACCCGCCAAAGTCGATGTCGAAGAACGACCAAGGCGTCTGGGAAATCACGGTCGGTCCGGTGCAACCGAACATCTACCGGTACAACTTCATCGTCGATGGCGCAGCCGTAAACGACCCCAACAATTCAGAGGTCGCCCAGAACGAACGTACTCTCGGCAACTTTGTCGAGGTCCCCGGCGACATGCCGGCCATTTACGAGCTCGACGACGTGCCGCATGGGAACGTAACGATGCGCTGGTACCGATCCAGCGCACAAGCCGTCTCACGGCGGGTGTACGTTTACACCCCGCCCGAATACGAGACCAGTGGTGATCAGCATTACCCAGTCCTCTACCTTCTGCACGGCACCGGAGGCTCGGAGGCGAACTGGACGAACGAAGGCCGGGCTAACTTCATCCTCGACAATCTGATCGCGTGCGACGCCGCTGTGCCCATGCTGGTCGTGATGCCTTACGGCCGAGCCTACCCGCAGATAAGTCGGGAATCGGGAAGCATCGGTTTCCGCGAGAACATCGAGCTCTTCGAAAACGAATTGCTCACAGACGTCGTTCCAAAGGTCGAGGCCGACTACCGGGTACTATCGGATCGAAACTATCGAGCCATCGCCGGGCTGTCAGGAGGCGGCGGTCAGTCGCTCGCCGTCGGACTGAGCAATCTGGACAAGTTTAGCTGGATAGCCGGATTTAGCTCGGCCATCCGCGAATCAGAATTCGAGAATGTATACGGCAGTGGACTAGCGGACGCTCCCTCCCCCAACTTGCTCTGGATTGGATGCGGCGATCTCGATCACCTTTACGACGTGAATCGGGCGCTACTTGCCTGGCTGGATCAACGAGGTGTTGACCATATCGCCCATCTGACGGGCGGCGGCCACGACTTCCAGAACTGGCGGCGTTACCTGCATGATGTAGCTCGGAGATTATTCAAATAGGACGCCCAGTAAAATCGGTCGAACATGTCACCCGCACGTAAGCGCAAAAAGGTCCGCAATCCTCCGCCAGCAACACCGGGGTTTGACGCTGCTTTCGTCGATTTCAACATCGATCTCCACGGTCTTTTCATTCGGGACGCGTTGATCGCCCTGAACAAGCATTTGCAGGTTTGTTTCGCTGCAAACGCCCCCGTCATACACGCCGTTCACGGACATGGATCTGGGAGATTGAAACAGGCCGTCCGAGAACACCTCAAGGGCCACGATCTGGTCGACAAGTCCTACCCTGCATCGTATGGAATGGGCGGAGACGGAGTCACGATCGCCGAGCTAAAGACGGGCGACCGGTATGCTACCCGCAAGAACTCACACAACTCGTCGCCGCTTCCACCAGCGGACGGTCATCGCTAGGCCCCTAACCCTCAGTGAGGGCCAGTAAATAAAATGACCCTCTTCGACCATAGACGCAAAGAGATCGCCCGTAGGTCCGCTCCCCTGTCTGCGCGAATGCGACCCGAATCGCTTGATCAGATCCTGGGCCAGGCTCACATCCTTGGCGAGGGCAAGGTGCTTCGGCGTGCAATAGAGGCCGATCGTGTGCCGTCCCTGATCCTCTGGGGGCCGCCCGGCACCGGCAAGACGACCATCGCAAGAGTGATCGCATCCGTGACCCAGTCACATTTCGAGACCATCAGCGCCGTCAACGCAGGTGTCCGTGACATTCGTACCGCAGTGCAGGCGGCCAAAGAGCGACTGGGGATGGAGGGCCGTCCGACGATCGTTTTCGTGGACGAGATCCACCGCTTCAACAAATCGCAGCAAGACGCCCTCCTCCCGGACGTGGAAGAAGGCACAGTAACACTGATCGGCGCCACCACCGAGAACCCGTCATTTGAAGTGATCGGCCCCCTGCTGTCCCGTGCCCGCGTCTTCCGCCTTGAGTCGCTTGCAGATGAAGATATCTCGGCGCTGATCGACCGCGCGCTGATGGACCCGCAGTTACGTGCAGGCGAGCCAGAAGCGACACTCACGGATGAGGCCCTGGCGCTGCTGGTTCGGGTGGCGAACGGCGATGCACGCCACGGTCTGGATTCTCTTGAGCTTGCTGTCGCGTCGACCGAACCATCGGAGGATGGTTCCCGGCTGGTGACAATCGAGACGGTCGAAAACGCCGTCCAGCAGCAGTCGCGCTACGATAAAACGGGCGACCTTCACTACGACACGATCTCCGCCTTCATCAAGACGATCCGCGGCTCAGATCCGGATGCGGCGCTCTACTGGCTGGCCCGGATGCTGGACGCCGGCGAGGACCTAATGTTCATCGCCAGACGACTCGTGATCGCGTCGGCCGAAGACGTGGGACTGGCCGACCCACAGGCAATTCGGGTGGCGGTCGCGGCGCAGCAGGCGGTCCACCTGATCGGCATGCCAGAAGCCCGCATCATTCTTGCCGAGGCGACGGTTTATCTAGCGAGCGCGCCGAAGAGCAACTCGGCGTACATGGCGATCAACAAGGCGCTGGCGGACGTGCGAGACACCCGAAACGATCCCGTACCGATGCACCTCCGAAACGCCCCGACAAAGCTGATGAAGGACATGGGACACGGCGAGGGCTACAAGTACTCGCACGACTTCGAGGACAACTTTGCCGCTATGGAAAACAGGCCCGAGAACGTACGTGGGCATCGCTACTACGAGCCCGGCGACCAGGGCTTCGAGCCGCGCATAGGCGACCGACTACGACGCCTATGGAAAGACGGCCGCTATGGCCACCCCCCGGTGGATGAGGAGCAGGGATAGAGGCGAACTCCCTCACCCTACGCCCTCTGTGGCGAGGAACACATCACTTCGATGACAAGCCTCAGTGTCGGCCTTTAGCCGGGTGTCTGGTCCAATTCATCGGCCGCATCCGAATCGGAAAGGATGCCCGTCATTCCCACGTGGGTGGGAATCCAGAAAACGCCAATCCCGTGACCACTGCGCTCATTGTCCAAAACAATACCTGGATTCCCGTCTTTACGGGAATGGCGGTGATCAACGAACCACACGCCTGACGTTATCAACGCCTATGACAAGAAAAGCGGCGTCCCGCCGAACATTTCATAGCTCGGCCGTAATCGATCGATGTTGTAGTACTTCTCCACATCGACCACCTTGTGGGGGCCGTCAACGACATCAAGTGCAACACTGTCGTAAACGCCGTTCTGGATCCCGACAAGCCTCCCTGAAGCACCCTTTATCACCAGATCCAACGCAAGGTTTCCAAACGCCATCGGTGCAACAGAATCAAGTGCGTCCGGAGCTCCAGCGCGAACCATGTAGCCAAGACGCTGGCTGGTCACATTCACTCGAGTCCCATTATTGTATTTGGCCGAAATGTCGGAGACCTGAGATGCTATCTGGTCGCCGATGCCCCCGAGCCGTCGGTGACCGTACTGGTCCGTACTCTCGCCCTCATAAGACATCTCGCCCGACATCGAAGCGCCCTCCGACACCAGCACCACCGAATAGCGGCTCGGGTTCCGGTTGCGATCATCGACTAGCAATTCGGTGAGGTGCTCGATGTCGAACTCATGCTCCGGGATCACGCATCTATCAGCGGCGCCGGCCATCGTTGGCAGCAGCGCCGTGAAACCCGCGTAACGCCCAAACACCTCGATAACAAGGATGCGTTCGTGCGAACCGGCCGTACTGCGCAGGTCGTGGACCATCTGGATGGTGCGCGAAACGCACGTGCCGAAGCCGATGCAATAGTCGGTGCCTGGCACGTCGTTGTCCATCGTCTTTGGAATCGCCACCACGTTGACGCCTTCCGTGTGCAGGCGATGCGCGTAGCTGAGCGTGTCGTCGCCGCCAATGGGTATCAGGTAGTCGATCCCGAGGTGTTCAAGATTTTTCAGAATCGTGGGCGTGAGGTCATTAATGTCATCGGTATATAGATCGCGTAGGTGCGGCGGAACGGCGTCTTGGGGGAGGTGACTGGGACGCGTGCGGGAGGAATGCAGGAAGGTGCCGCCCGTACGCGCTGCCCGGTTAACTTCATCATCTTCGTCCAGTGACTGGAAGTTGGCGCTGTTGTCCGCATCTTTGTCCGGGACCATGTCCACAAGCCCAGCCCAACCTCTACGAAGGCCGATTACCCGGTATCCCTCA
>CAUZKS010000037.1:0-11391 GCA_963580625.1 Dehalococcoidia bacterium
GCATGGGAAGCTATCAAGGACGCGAAACGACCGCGAATCCACATCTTCCTCTCCAGCTCCGAGATCCACATGGCGCACCAGATGCGCAAGGGAGCCGAGGACATCCTTGGTATGGCCGTTGACGCTGTCACACGTGCGGCCTCCCACTGCAAGGACGTCGAGTTCTCTCCGATGGACGCCACGCGGACCGACCCCGAGTACCTGTACCAGATCCTTGAGGCCGCCATAGACGCGGGGGCGACCACAGTCAACATCCCGGACACGGTCGGTTACTCAAACCCGGTGGAGTTCGGAGCGCTCATCAAGGGAGTATTCGACAAGGTCCCGAACATCCACAAAGCGACTGTCAGTGTCCACTGCCACAACGACCTCGGACTAGCCGCAGCAAACAGTCTGGCCGCCGTTGAGAACGGCGCACGTCAGGTTGAAGGCTGCATCAACGGACTTGGCGAACGGGCCGGGAACGCCTCGCTTGAAGAGGTGATAATGGCGCTGGAGACACGCGAGGATCATTACGGCGCCAAGAGCAACGTCAACACGGAAGAGATAGGCCCTTCAAGCCGTATGGTTGCGGACCTGTTCGGGTTCGCAATCCAGCCGAACAAAGCAATCGTCGGTCAGAATGCGTTCAGGCACGGCTCCGGTATCCACCAGGACGCCTACCTGAAAGAGCGAACGACCTTCGAGATCATGGAGCCGGAATCCGTCGGCTGGCGAGGTGAGGCAATCGTTATGGGCAAGTTGTCCGGACGTGCGGGGTTGCGATCACGGCTCGGCGATCTGGGCTACGAGCTCAGCGACGAAGAATTGGCCGACCTGTTCCCGCGGTATAAGGCCCTGGCTGACACAAAACGTGAGGTCACGGATTTCGATCTGCAGGCGCTAATGTCAGAACAGCACCGGTTTTCTGAGACGGATCAGCAGTATCGATTTGAAGGCGTGAGGGTAGAGGCCGGAGACATGGTGACACCGTCGGCGACGGTAAGCGTGGGGCTCCCTAACGGCGAGTCGAAGACCGTGACGGCCCAGGGCACCGGTCCGGTGGACGCAGTCTGCAAGGCGGTCGATCAGATCGTTGAACAGGAATGCAACCTGAGGGAGTTCGCGGTCGCGTCGGTGACAGACGGGATCGACGCCATTGGCGAGGTGACCATCCGCGTCGAGGACACAGAGGGACACATCTACGCAGGCCGTGGCGGAGACACCGACATCATCGTCGCCTCAGCAAAAGCGTACATCAACGCAATCAACCGGATGGGTGTCCTCGGTCCCGATCAGACCAACATCACGTTCACCGAGTAGGGACACCGAGTAAACGATCAGTTAACGCCAGAACACGGATTGCCCTATAGAATTACGCCCCGGCCCGTTCCTATTAGTAGGAGGATCTGGGGCGAAATTTTGCTCAGCCCGACGGGCCGTAACAACATTTGAAGTTTTGAGGCAGCCCAAAACATCGGGTCCCTACTTCGAACCAAGAACGAATTAACTAATCAACGGAGAAACAGATTCCAGCTACACCTAAGACGATGCCAAAAACGATGTTTGAGAAGATCTGGGAGACACACGTAGTCCAAGAGGACGAGGGCAAGCCCTCCCTCCTCTACATCGACCTCCACCTCATCCATGAGGTGACATCGCCGCAGGCGTTCGAGGGTCTCCGGCTTTCCAATCGCAAAGTCCGACGCCCCGACCTCGTGGTCGCGGTCGCCGATCATGATGTCCCGACAACACCCAGGGACACAGAAGTCATCATCGAAGACCCGATCGCAAAACAGCAGCTCGAAACGCTCGACAAGAACACACGCGACTTCGGCATTGAACTGTTCGACATGTACTCCCCGGACCAGGGCATCGTCCACGTGATCGGCCCGGAGATGGGCGTCACGCAGCCCGGCATGACGATCGTGTGCGGCGACAGCCATACCGCCACCCACGGCGCGTTCGGCGCGCTGGCATTTGGCATCGGCACGTCGGAAGTCGAGCACGTCCTTGCGACCCAGTGCCTGATGCAGGCACGACCGAAGACGATGGAGATCCGGGTTAACGGGGACCTCCAGCCGGGCGTCACCGCCAAGGATTTGATCCTGTCCATAATCGGCCAGATCGGCGTCGCTGGTGGTGTAGGACATGTCATCGAATTCACAGGCCAGGCCATCCGCGATCTCACGATGGAAGGGCGGATGACGGTCTGCAATATGACCATAGAGGGCGGAGCGCGTGCCGGGATGATCGCCCCCGATGACAAGACGTTCGAATACCTCAGAGGCCGCAAGAAAGTTCCGCAGGGCGATGCTTTCGACGAAGCAGTCGAAGAGTGGAAGCAGTTCGCCACGGATGAGGACGCCGAGTTCGATGCCATTGTCGAGATAGATGCGGAGGCTATCGAGCCCCGCGTGACCTGGGGCACGAACCCGGGGCAGGTATCAGAGATTACGGGGAACGTGCCGAATCCAGAGGATTTCGAGTCGGCCGATGAGCAGGAGAATGCAGCCAGGGCCCTTGAGTACATGGGGCTGACGGCAGGCCAGCGGATCACCGATTTAAAAGTTGACCGTGTCTTCATCGGCTCTTGCACGAACGGACGTATCGAAGACATGCGCGCCGCAGCGGAGATCGCAAAAGGCCACAAGGTCGCGTCGGGCGTCCGTGCCATGATCGTGCCGGGATCAACACCCATGAAGATGCAGGCAGAGGAAGAGGGGCTGGACCAGATATTTATAGAAGCCGGATTCGAGTGGCGTACGGCGGGGTGTTCCATGTGCCTCGGCATGAACCCGGACATACTTTCGCCCGGGGAGCGCTGCGCATCCACCTCCAACCGGAACTTCGAGGGGCGGCAGGGTCGCGGCGGGCGTACGCACCTCGTCAGCCCGGCGATGGCGGCGGCGGCGGCAATCGAAGGACACTTCGTGGACGTACGTGACTGGGAGAAGACAGAAGCTTAGGGGCCGTTACCGCCTCCGTTATCGCTCCAGGTTCGACCCTATGACGGGCGTTCATCAGGCCAATACATGTCTACCAGTCTCGACCAGCTCGGCTACAACTCCGGCCGGATGATGTTCATCATAATCACGGGGATCGTCTCCGTGATGGTGGTACTGGCGCTTGCCCTGGCGTGGGTAGACAGCAAAATGCTGAACGAGATCAACGACTACAAGGCAGCCGGCCTGACCGATCTCCCATCAAACAACGCAAATCCGGAAGAGCTACTGGAATTCGCCAACGAAGTAGGGATCGAATGCGTTTCTATCGAAGGCCTGTTCTCCGGCACCGGAGCGTGTGGTGATGTCCTGGAGGTTGCCAAGACAGTCAATGACTACAAATCACAGCATTCAGTAATCTGGGCGTTCATCGTCATATTCGGGATCGCTCTAGTAGTGACTTTCACTATGTTCATCCACCATGCGAGCTCCAACCTGCAGCACTTGCGTATCGTAGGCCAGAAGTTCACCCCGGGATGGTCGGTCGGATGGTTCTTCGTTCCGTTCATGAACCTCTACAAACCCACCCGTATCGTGCGAGAATTGTCTACCGCATCAGAGTCGACCGATACTAAAAATCCCAGAGCGTGGCAGAATGCGGAATCGCAAGAGGGAATGTTCATCAGTTCATGGTGGACGCTGGTCATATTCGCGATCCTTTTCGGCCCGAGAGGGATCTCCCTTTTCGTAGGGCGTGCGAACATCGAGGACTGGGCGGCGGCGGGCCGGTTACTGGTGTGGTCTGACCTTTTCCAGGTACTGCCTCTGGTTTTGACCGTTATTGTTGTATTCCGACTGCAGCGTGCACAGGAAATTCGACATCAATTGATACTGACCCGGCGATCCCGGGCGGCAAGCACTTCGTAAGATCTCAACCAAGCGGAGAAAAATAACGTTCCCCGCGTGATTACGATTGAACATAGTCACTCATCTACAGGACAGAACATTGAACCCTTTGAAGAAAGTAACGGGGATCGTCGCGCCTCTTGACCGAGCGAACGTAGACACAGACCAGGTGATCCCAAAACAGTTCTTGAAGCGAATAGAGCGGACCGGCTTCGGCGAGTTCGCGTTCTTTAACTGGCGATACCTTGAAGACGGCGTCCCCAACCCGGACTTCATCTTGAACAGGGCGGAGTACCAGAACGCTCCCATCCTCGTCGCCGGGCCGAACTTCGGATCAGGCTCATCGCGCGAACATGCGCCATGGGCTTTGAAGGAGTACGGCTTCATGGCGGTGATCGCCCCAAGTTTTGGCGATATCTTCCGCAATAACTGCTTCCAGAACGGGATGGCTCCGGTCATCCTTTCACAGGCCGGCGTGGACACCATCATGGCCCGCGCCCTCCGGAATCCCGGCTACAGTCTGACCGTGGATGTCGTGGATCAGCGTGTATATGACGAGGACGGTTTCTCCGAATCGTTCGAGATGGAGCCATTCCGGCAGGAATCGCTGGTAAAAGGCCTCGACGAAATCGAGCGCTCACTACAAAACAACGACGTAATTACCAATTTTGAAGAAGCGCACCCGGCACGCTGGTAGCGATGCGGTTGTTAGCCCTGTACGGAGAAAAGAATCTTGGATTTTAAGATCGCTGTCATCGGGGGAGACGGAATCGGCCCGGAAGTCACCGCCGAATCCGTAAAAGTAATCGATGCTGTCGGACGACGTTATGGACATGAGTTCGAGTGGATGACGGGTGAGATGGGAGGCTGTGCGATCGACAAGTTCGGCACGCCCCTCCCCGATGAAACAATGGACACTATCCTGGGTTGCGATGCAATCCTGTTCGGCGCCGTCGGCGGCCCGAAATGGGACGACCCGAGGGCGAAGACCCGGCCAGAAGACGGCATCCTACGTATCCGCAAAGAACTCGGGTTGTTCGCAAACATTCGGCCGATCAAGGTCTACCCGGAACTTGTGCACTCTTCTCCGCTGCGGGAAGAACGCCTCAAGGGCGTGGACATGGTCATCCTCCGGGAGCTGACCGGGGGCCTGTACTTTGGCCGACCGAAGAAGCGCTGGGAGAACGCACGGGGACGTCGAGCCGTGGACACGCTCTCATATACCGAAAAAGAGATCGAACGGGTGGTTCGCGTCGGATTCGAGATGGCGCGTAACCGCCGCGGCAAGCTTACATCTGTCGACAAGGCGAACGTTCTTGAGTCTGGTCGCCTCTGGCGCGAGGTCACGACAGAACTCCACCAAGAATACCGTGACGTGGAACTAGACCATGTGCTGGTGGACAACGCCGCCATGCAGTTGATCACGAACCCCTCTCGATTTGACGTGATCGTCACGGAGAACACCTTTGGCGACATCCTGTCCGATGAAGCTTCGGTGCTTTCCGGCTCAATGGGCATGCTTCCGTCAGCCAGCCTGACCAGTCCGCCTCCGAAAAAAGGTGCACGGCGGCGGCGCGGCGGAAAGCCGGCCCTATACGAGCCTATCCACGGCAGCGCCCCTGACATCTCCGGACACGGCGTCGCCAACCCGGTGGCCTCGTTGCTGAGTAGCGCAATCATGTTGCGTTGGTCCTTCGGTCTCCACGAGGAAGCTGACGCCATCGAAAAAGGCGTGGACGCAGTAATGTCAGAAGGCTTCCGAACGCGGGACATCGCGAGCGAGGGCGACAAGTGCATCGGCACCGTTCAGTTCGGCGACATGGTGGCAAGCGCAGTCGGCGGGTAACACCGTCGGGTGCTAGGCAGGTGTTGCAATATGCCAGAGCACCCAAGATCATCGTATTCCCGAAGTCATCCAGGGCGTAACCAGAGGACCGTTACCAACACTGTATCGGACACTAAAGACCGATCGGATGATTCGCGCGTCGAGCACCAACATAACGAAGCGCTGGCCACGCTAGCTACGGCCTGAGACGCTGGGACCTCACGCAGAACGAGGGGAGGCCAACTTTGACCGAACCCACCAGGCAGCGCACCCGTACGCTGACGCACTGGGGTGTCTACGAAATCGATGTCGAGGATGAACGGATCGTGGCCGCGCATCCGTGGGTTGATGACCCGGATCCTTCCAACATCGGCCTGTCCATTCCAAGTGCGATACACCACGAATCACGGATTACGCAGCCGATGGTTCGTAGTGGCTGGCTGGAACACGGACCACGGAGCAATGGCGGAGGCCGGGGTACCGAGCCATTCGTCCCTGTCAGTTGGGACCGCGCCTTTGAGCTGGTCGCAACAGAGCTGCAACGTGTCAAAGACACTCACGGCAATAAAGCCATTTATGGTGGCTCTTACGGATGGGCGTCGGCCGGTCGGTTCCACCACGCACTGAGCCAGATTCACCGCTTTCTCAACCAGATCGGTGGCTACACCGGCTCGGTCAACACCTATAGTTCCGCCGCCAGCGAGGTCATCGTCCCGCACGTTTTCGGTATCGGACATATGCCCTTCACTCAGCAGCAAACGGTGTGGCCGATAATAGCGGATCACACTCATCTGATTGTGATGTTTGGGGGCATGCCTCCAAAGAACACACAGATCAGTGCAGGGGGCGCCGGCAAACATACCGTCCAGAACTGGCTGTTGAAATGCAAAGCCAACGGAGTGAAATTCGTCAATATCAGCCCTTTGAGGAGTGACGCCGCCGAGGAACTAAAGGCTGAATGGGTTGCCCCGAGGCCAAACTCAGACACAGCCCTGATGCTAGGGTTGGCTCACACACTGGCCGTGGAGAAGCTAACCGACCGTAATTTCCTTGCCACCCATTGCGAGGGTTACGAGCGGTTCGAGCCATATCTGCTCGGCAGTTCAGATGGTCAGCCAAAGGACGCCAATTGGGCCGCCGCGCTCACCGGAGTTCCCGCGAACGCCATACGAGAGCTCGCACGCCAAATGGCATCCAATCGCACCCTTATCACGGTCGCGTACTCGCTGCAGCGCGGCGACCACGGAGAACAGCCCTACTGGATGGCGGCAACACTCGCCTCGATGCTGGGCCAGATAGGCCTAGCCGGCGGCGGGATTGGCTATGGATACGGCGCTTTCGGGCGTACCGGGAGGCCCGTCAAACGCGTCTCGGGCCTAACCTTTCCGCAGGGCACTAACCCCATACGCGACTTCATTCCGGTCTCCCGGATCACTGAGATGTTGGAGCGCCCGGGCGAGGAGTTTGAATACGACGGCAAGTGCCACACTTACCCGGACGCGCGTCTCATCTACTGGTGTGGTGGCAATCCGTTCCACCATCACCAGGATCTCAACCGCATGATCCAAGCCTGGCAGAAGCCCGAGACGATAATCGTCAACGAATCCTGGTGGAACGCTATGGCCCGGCACTCAGATATCGTCCTGCCGGCTACCACATCGCTTGAACGGAACGACATCGGCCGATCCCCGGAAGACGCGTTCATATTCCCGATGCAGCAGGCGATCTCGCCAGTCGGAGAGGCACGGAGCGATTACGATATTTTTGCGGGTATCGCTCAACGAATGGGTGTTGGTGAATCGTTCACGGAGGGCCGAAGTGAAGACGACTGGCTCCGTCACCTTTATGGCGAGTTCCGGGAACAAATAGGCCGGCGGGAAGGGATAGAAATTCCGGAGTTCGACGACTTCTGGAGCCGTGGCGAAGTGGAACTTCCTACCGAAGATAACGATCGGATCCACCTGTCAGAGTTCCGGGACGACCCAGTCAAACATCCTCTCAAGACCCCATCAGGCAAGATCGAAATTTTCTCGGAGACTATTGATAGCTTCGGCTACGATGACTGTCCGGGGCATGCGACATGGTTAGAGCCGTCGGAGTGGCTCGGTGCAGAGCGCGCTGAGAGATTCCCGATCCACATGATCTCGAACCAGCCGGCCACCCGGCTACACAGTCAGCACGATCCAGGGGCGGTGAGCAGGGCAAGCAAGATCCAGGGTCGTGAGCCGGTGATGGTGCACCCAGACGACGCCGCGTCTCGGGGGATCAATGAAGGCGATGTGGTGCGCGTGTTCAACGATCGCGGTGAATGCCTGGCCGGGGTGTGTCTCAGCGATGGTATACGCCCCGGTGTGATCAACCTGTCCACAGGTGCCTGGTACGACCCTGAGTCCCCCGGGGGACTGGACCGGCATGGTAACCCCAATGTCCTGACCCAGGATAAGGGAACGTCCAGCCTTGCCCAGGGCCCAACCGCGCATACGGCGCTGGTGCAGATCGAGAAGTTCGATGACGAGTTACCGCCGGTACGGGCGTTTGAGCCGCCCGCGATGGTGACTCAAAAGTAATTGGTCTAAAGGGGCTATGACCATACGCTCCTTCAGGCCGGTACTGTGGAGCACGTCGGTCCTTGTCGTTCATCGTGCGGCCAGCGTCCAAGAGTATGGCTTCAATTCGGTGCAGCCTGTCCATGCCCATGCTCACCCCCCTGTCTGAATCCCAGATCTGGAGTGACCACCCTGATTTTATCGCCTATCATCCCCGACGTTACGTTGCGGCAATCGGATGAATCCTCGGCCCAGACCGGTCCATTACCCGAAAACGAGCAGGCGAAGTCAAAGAGGGCACGTTGACGAAACCTTGTTTGAAATAGAGCCCCATAGCTGCCGCGGACTTGTTTCGATGGCGATTCCATGCTCATGGTGCGATGCAACCCGCCGGATGGGGGAAATCGGTGGCTCTCTCAACAATTTTGGCGGTGTGTTCGCACAAGAATCAAAATAGTTCGTTGGACGAATATTCACTGAACGATCCGAAACGCTGGAAATTTCGGCATTCCTACAACAGGAGATCTGGGACAGGGTGTGGGACGACCGGAATCGCGGATTTCCGGAGATGGTATATCTCGGGTCGTTCACATGGACTGGGGCGAGTCTTGTTTCATCCCTTGACCCAGAATCCAAACCGATTCCTTAAAACTCGACAGCCCAGACAACATTCAGACCAACAGGAGAATCGAACCCATGTCGACACGTCAATTCACCGGCAACCCGTCCCAGGTGATGGTGGAACAGTTCGCTGCGTCCGGCGTTAAGTACGTGTTCTACAACTCCGGGTCCCGTGAGGCGACATTCTTTGACGCCCTCCACGCCCACCCCGATGTAAACGGTATCCTTGCGCTCCACGAAGGCCCGGTCGCGGCGATGGCCGGTGGCTACGCTCAGGTCAAGGGCGATCCAGCCCTGATGGTGGTCCATCTTGGAGCTGGACTAGCGCAATCACTTGGCCAACTGTTCAACGCATGGAACGGCGGCCTTCCCGTTGTCGTCATCTCGTTCCACGGCGACACCGGAAGCTTCGCCGACTCTGTGATGCTGAACATCGACCATGGCTTTGGACCGACGTACCTGTCTGCCCCGTTCACAAAAGCGGCGTGGGCGGTGATCGAACCTGAAGGCTTGCCTGAAGCTATCGAGCGCGCTATCCAGGTGGCGACGGCGGCTCCGACCGGACCGGTACATATAGCCGTGTACGATCGTCTCCTAGACGCGGCCCCGGTAACGGTCGACATCATCGACTCCAAAGTCGCCCCAATCCGTTCCGGCTACGCCGCCGACGGTGACCTGAACGGGATCGCATCCGCGCTGCAAGCCGCCGAGAGACCGATGTTGTACGTGGGCGACGGTGTGTTCAAGAGTGGCGCAAGCGACGCCGTTACCGCGCTCGCCGATCACTACGGTGCAGCGGTAGCCTGCGCATCTCCAGATCTCGTCGGCGTGTCCATAGCTCACCCGCTCCACTGCGGCCCGTTCGGACCTGCTTCGGCGACCGTGAATCCTGACTGCATAGTCGCCATCGGCGTGAGACATGCTGGCGCCGGTCTACCCGGGGATTACGCCGCGTTCAGATCAGCAGGCCGTGTCTTTGCACTCGGGTCTGACATCGCAAACCTGCAGAACATCCCGGCGCTGGAAAACGGTATCGTGGCCGACGAGGGCAAGGGGATCACGCGACTGCTCGAAATCGCGCGGGACAAAGGCGGCAGCGGTGCGTTCGATGGTCGCCGCAAGAACGCGCTGGAGCACGCCGCAGCATTGCGCGCCGGACGTCGTGCCGGGCTTCAACCAGGCGGCGACCACATCGTCCCCGGACGCGTACGACCGCTGGTGCTGCTAGACGCCATCGAGACCGAACTTACGAAGATCGGCGGCGGCATTATCACTTCCGAGCAGTTCGCCATACAGCTTGAGTGCATCGAAGCGGTGGACGGTGGCGGGGTGAACACGCATCTCAGGCGGCCCGGTGAGTCGGAAGGCTGGGGCATGGCAGCCGCAGCAGGAGCCAAGGTGGCTGCTCCGCACACGCCGGTCATAGGACTGGTCGGCGATGGCTCCGTCTACTACGCAGACTCGGTGTTCTGGACAGCCGTCGCCCACGGCATCCCGGTGCTCTACATCATCCCGAACAACGCCGCGTACGGCATCGTCGCCACGCTGTTTGCGGCGGCCGGCGGTGTAATGCGTGAGACGGGACAATTTGCCGGCGTCGGCCTGGAAGGGATCGATCCGCTTGGTTTGGCACGCTCGTATGGACTGGATGGGGAACGTGTGGACGATGAGTCTGAAGTAGCTGCAGCGATCGCCCGTGGACTGGCCATCGTGGAGGATGAGGGGCGGCCATATGTGCTGGACGTACGCCTGCCGTCCGGCCTCCCGGAAGGTGCCAGTGCGGCGGAGCCGTTTCGGCTTTCTGACGCATAGTTCGACAATCAAAACCATGCCTGAATGAAAGGCCCGGTTCGCGACGGTCCCAGGGGTTATCATCTCCGGATATGTCCACAAAAATAACCGGCAAGAAAGCCCTCCTTGAAATGCTCCGTGCGGAGGGCGTGACTCACATCTTCGGCAACCCCGGCACCAGTGAATCGCCGTTCTTGGACGCTCTGGAAGACTACCCGGATCTCCGATACATCTTGGCTTTACAGGAAGGTGTCGCCGTCGGCATGGCTGATGGATTCGCCCGCGCCACCAACAAGGCGGCGTTCGTGCAACTCCATATCGATTCCGGGTTGGCGAATGGCATCAGCCTGATGATCGATGCCCTGAATGACGGCACGCCGATGGTGGTGGTCTCCGGCAACTACGACACCCGGAAATTGGCCGAGTTCAGGGCCGATTTACCGGCGTTGGTTAAACCCGTAACCAAGTGGTCAGTGGAGGTGACTCACCCGGATCAGATACCGAGCGTGATCCGACGTGCATTCAACGAGGCCAACAGTGAGCCGAAGGGGCCTGTGTACGTTGGGCTGTCCGGCAACGCGCTGGACGATGTGGCGGAGATGCACATTGTTCCATCTAGGCCGATGTACACCTCCAGCGCACCAGATCCAGCCGCGCTTGCGCGCGTGGCAGAGGTTCTAGCCGGTTCCGAGCGTGCGTTGATGCTGCTTGGCAATCGGGTCGCCAAATCCGACGGGGTTGCTGAAGCGGTGCGTGTAGCCGAGCTACTGGGTCTGCC
>CAUZKS010000038.1:0-11364 GCA_963580625.1 Dehalococcoidia bacterium
ATCCCGCGCTACAAGGCCAGTGGCGGATTCGAGTAGACCTCAACCGCACAACAAAAAGGAAGCCGATGGCGACTGGGTACGCATCGAGGCGACACTCGGTCAAGTCGGCAGCACGGTCTGGCTAGGCGGGTTTGAGCCTTTGGCGTCAGATCTCGACTACCAGCTGTGGGCCGTGCGTGACGAAACCCCCATCAGCCTCAGAGTGTTCAATACAGGTAACGATGGCAACTGATCCGAGGAAATGGAAATCGCCCTGCAATGTGGTTACCAGATCACCAACACGGAAGAGGCCCATGGTGGAAGCAACGCGCCCACGATGGGCCCACTTCTCGGCACCAAGATCTGAGCGTCACATCCGCTCCGGCGCAGTCATCCCCATGAGCGAGAGGCATTTCGCAATAGCAATTTGTGCCGCCTCCACCAGCTTCAGTCGCGCCTTCGACACCGGCAGATCGTCCTCATCCTCTGAGATCACCCGGCAGGCGTCGTAGAACCTCTGCAGCGCCCTTGCAACCTCGGTCGCGTAGTGCGGAACCTGTTGCGGTTCGAGTCGATCCGCGGCGCGATCCACGACATCCGGCAGCGCCGTGATTTGCCGAACGAGCGCTATCTCGAGGTCGTGCTTGAGCAGCGAAACGTCGCCATCCGCCCAGTCGATGCCCTTCTCGACTGCGTTGCGAAGGATCCCCGACAACCGGGCGTGCGCATACTGGATGTAGTAGACCGGATTCTCGGGCGACTGCTTCCGGGCCAGGTCCAGATCGAACTCCATCTGGCTCTCTGCACCACGGCTCAAGAACGTGTACCGGACCGCATCCGCGCCAACATCTTCCACAAGATCCCGCACCGTGACGATGACGTTCTTGCGCTTGCTGAAACGTAGCGACTCGCCGTCTTCTTTGAAAGATACGAGCTGGTTGAGGATGATCGTCAGCTTATCGGGGTCGATGCCGAGCGCTTTGGCGGCCGCCTTCATCCGAGCGACGTGGCCGTGGTGGTCTGCCCCCCAGACGTCGATCACCTGATCAAAGTTGCGCTCTTTGAACTTCTCGGCGTGGTACACGATGTCGCTTGCGAAATACGTGTGCCCGCCCGAGCTGCGGATAACTACGTTGTCTTTGTCTTCACCGAGTTGGGTGGAAGCAAACCAGCGAGCGCCGTCGCGGTCGACTATAAAGCCGTCGTCTTCTAGCTCTTTCATTGTGGTGTCGAAGCGACCGCTATCGAACAACGACTGCTCGCTAAACCACACGTCGTAGATGATGTTGAGGTCTTTCAGGTCCGTCTTGATCAACGCCAGGTTTCGCTCAAGGCCGGGCTTGTATAGCGCAGCAATCGCCTCTTCTTTTGGCAGGTTCGCCAGCGCGCCGCCGTCATCTTCAAATATCTGCTGGGCCTGCTCGGCGACGTACTCGCCCGGATACGAGGTCTCGGGAAGCGGCACGTCATAGCCCGCCGCCTGCATGTAGCGGGAGTACAGCGTCTCGGTATAGACCCGCATCTGATTTCCGGCGTCGTTTACGTAGTACTCACGTGTGACATCTGCGCCAGCTGTCTCAAGCAAGTTGGCGAGCCCGCTGCCGATTACAGCACCCCGTGCGTGGCCGACGTGAAGCGGGCCTGTCGGGTTGACGCTGACAAATTCCAGTTGAATCTTTTGGCCCGCCTTCGAGTCCGTGTTGCCAAACTCCGACCCGGCGGCGCGGATCGCCTCCACCTGGGACTGGAACCACGTATCGGCCAGGGTAATGTTGATGAACCCGGGGCCGGCGACCTCTACGTTTTTTACGTCGGCGTTGTCCGGAAATGCCTCGACGATCGCTGCGGCGATGGCGGGCGGCGCCATCTTCATGGTGCGCGCGAGTTTGAGCGGCAGGCTGGTCGAAAAATCGCCATGGCCCTGATCCCGGGGCTGCTCGATGGTGATTTCAGACGCGCCGGCTGACGGAAGTACGCCCTGAGCCTGAGCTGCGGCAAGTGCTTCTGCGACCGCGTCACGAAGCTGATCGGTGATTCGCATAAGACACGAAATCCTAGCACGGGTCGCCCGTTGGGCGGGCAGCCAAAAGCGACGCGGGAAAGGGCGGAATTACGCGACAGGGCGATCACCTGATGTGTGCGGCTACCGGGATAGCACCGGGTCTCCTGTGGCAATGATCAGGCCCAAGATCGAAACGCCGCATGCAATAACGTTTCTTGAAGAATATTTCGGCGCACCCGTAAATAACCTGCAGCCCATCGATACGGGCCAGATGTCGCGTGTGTCTTCCTCTAGTTAGTGCTTCATAAACCTCCACTCGCAGCGCTGGTATGCGATGTCGTCCCAGCCAGAAGCGTACGACTTGATGAAGCAACGAACTCTCTATTTTCTGGAGCGCGGGCCTCGCCAAATGTGAGCGACCTTATCGGTCAAACAAACCCTCGCAACTCCCCCGTGTACGTCATAATCCAGGGATAGAGTCAGAGAGTTTCACCGGAGATGGGTAATGGCTGAGGACACGTCAGAATTCGACGCCCTCAAGGTGATCGACTGGGTAGAGGACATCCGGCGGATGACCCACGACCACTGGCTGGGCACTCCAACAGCGCGATGCGTTTTTCGAGGACTACGGACGAACGTCCACTGAGGCAGAATGGGGCCAGGCAAACCAGATCACGCTGACCAATACCATGGGCGACGCTGGTTGGGCGATCTCCCACGGCGAAGAGTGGTTTGCCGAGAACAATCGGCGAGTTATCGACCCCCTCAAGGAAATCCTCTGAATGACCACGCCTGACGAAATCAAATCCGGTTCTGTTCTGGCGGTGAGCGCCAGCGGCACTCACACGATGACCAAGCCAAACCAGGCGAGCGTACGCATCATCGAGGGACTCGGCGTAGAGGGCGATGCACACCAGGGTGAGACGGTGAAACATCGGTCACGTGTCGCCCGAAACCCTAACCAGCCAAACTTGCGACAGGTACATCTGATACACGGCGAGTTGCTGGACAAACTGCGCGAACAGGGCTTTGAAGTAGAGCCTGGACAGATGGGCGAGAACGTCATGACGCGTGGCATAGACCTGCTGAGACTGCCGCTCGGAACACGGCTGTTCCTGGGAACGGACGCCATGGTGATCCTGACCGGACTCCGGAATCCATGCGCCCAGCTTGATGGCATCCAGCCAAAGCTCATGGCGGCGGTGATCGATAAAGACGATGACGGCAAACCAGTGTTCAAGGCCGGCGTGATGTCGATCGCCGTGACGGGCGGCGAGGTCCGTCCGGGTGACGAGATTCGGGTCGAGCTTCCGACAGGCGCGCAGGTGCCGCTTCAGCAGGTCTGAGGTTTCAACCGGCGCTCATACCCGGGAATGACGTTGCCAGATAATGTGCCGCTTAATGGTTTCTAACCTCAAGATCTACATCATCGGCGGGGCCGGAAGTGGCAAGTCGACGCTGGCCCGCGGTCTGCCCGCAATCACCGGGCTGACGCACCACGATCTGGACCACGTGGCGTGGACGATTCTGGCATCTGAGGAAGTCTTCCGGTCTGACTAGGAACTTGCGGGCGAGGCGGAGTCACGGCGAGACTACAGGTTCCCAGGCTAGCTCGGTTCGAGTGGCGAACTCGCCGCTGGCAGACACAGGCGCCGGAAAATGTGAGGGGTGAAACGGATACGTTTGCATGGGCGCGATCGACAACGGAGCGCTACGTCTAGGCTCTGGGAGATTGGATGATCCACGCGCCGAGGTTAACCCCGGAAGAAGTTCTCGAAATCGCCCAATACATCCTCGTTTAATCCCGATCGGCGGGACACACGACGCCGTGCCTATAATGCCGCCGTTCCCAACAATTCTGTGGAGTAAACAAATGCCCGAACCGTCCAGAGAATCCAGCCTTGAAGACCGAAAAAGAGACGCCGCCAGAGCCGGCCTGAATCTGTCCAATGAACGCGTCGCCGAGTTGATGGGCCGGTTTGACGAGGTCGACGCCACTCTCGCCGCAATACGTGGGATCGACGTCAAAGCGTTCGAGCCGCACGCCGTTTTCGCTCCGAGACCGTCGGACGATTAAGCCCCAGTAGTAAGCGTCAGGAAATCGGATGTGACGCTTACTCCAGCTTCTGCCTCATCCCAACCTTATCCCGCTGGGAGAAGGGGCACCCCGCACACCGTTGAAATTTGATCCACGGAGCGTACCTATTGCCAGATAACAATCTTGAATACGCATCTATAGATGAACTCGCCCCTCATATCGAGTCGGGAGACCTGTCCCCTGTTGAATTGACGCGGGCGTCGCTGGACCGTATCGAAGCGCTTGAACCACAACTGAACGCCTTTCTGGAGGTGTTTTCAGAGGACGCCCTGGCGCAAGCACGCACGGCAGAGGCTGAAATCACAAGCGGCAACTACAAAGGCCCGATGCACGGGATCACGGTTGCCCTCAAGGACCTCATCGACGTCGAGGGCACGATCACCACCGGCGGTTCGACCATCCTCAAGGACAACATGGCGACATCCGACGCCACGATCACCCGCCTCCTCAAAGAGGCCGGTGCGATCATCATCGGCAAGGCGGCGCTAGTTGAGTTCGCAATGGGCGCAACCGGCATGAACCCGCACTACGGCGCCTCGCACAACCCCTGGAACTTGAAGCGAATCTGTTGCGGCTCCAGCATGGGATCGGCGTCGGCAGTCGCCGGTGGCCTTTCCGTGACGGCCATCGGCTCGGATACGGGTGGATCGATCCGCATGCCGGCCGCTGTGACTGGAACAGTAGGGTTAAAGCCCACCTACGGTCGTGTAAGCCGGGCCGGGGTGCTCGATCTAAGCTGGTCGTGCGACCACGTCGGACCGATGACGCGCACAGTCGCCGACTGCGCACACATGATGAACGCAATCTCCGGGCACGACCCGCGAGACCCGGCATCTGCGGATCAGCCGGTCCCGAACTTCACTTCCGGCCTCAAGCAGGGCCTTCAGGGGCTGCGCATTGGCGTGCCTCTCGACTTTTTCTACGACGATATCGACCCGGAAATAGAGGCCGCTGTCCGCGCCGGAATCGCTCTGATGGAGCGCGAGGGTGCGATCGTCAGCGAGATATCTATGCCGTGGGTGTCTCAGGGCCGGAAGATCAACGTCGGCGTTAATCGGCCTGAGGCCGTATCGGTCCACGAAGAGTGGCTCGCAAAGTACCCCGATCAGTACAGCGTTGAGGTCCGGGCAAGGCTTGAGGCCGCCTCATACATTCCGGCGACGGAGTACATCCGGGCGCAACGTGCTCGACGCTGGTTCATAGAGAAGATGACCGAGGCAACTCGGGAGGTGGACGTTCTCGTGACGCCCACAGTACCCATCCAGACGCCGACGATCGAAGAGTGCATCGTGTCTCCGGACGGCAACCTGATCGCCCCTGCGACGAACCTTCTCGGCATCTTCACTGGAGTGTTTGACACGACCGGCGAGCCGTCTTTGAGCCTGAACTGCGGGTTCACCGAGGACGGAATGCCGATCGGCATGATGATTAGCGGAAAGCCGTTCGATGAGGTGACCGTGCTGCGCGCAGGCGCAGGTTTTGAAGCGGCGGCGGGACTGGTCAATAGGCGGCCGCCTATCGCTTAAGCCAGTGTTGTTGCTTGGTCAGGCCTACCTTCGTGGGGCTCGTTACAAGCTTCGAGAGCCTCGGGGCACAGCGACGACGCCGTCGGCACGATCACAACTGCGGAACGAAGTCAGACTTCTCCCTCATCCCATCTTTCTCCCGCCGGGAGAAAGGGTTACTACCTACCCATTCGGAAATGATTTCTGGAGCGCATTTTGCCGGACAACGATTTCAGTTACGCCTCTATCGATGAACTCGCTCCTCGCATCCGTTCCGGTGATCTTTCTCCGGTCGAACTTACAAAGGCATCTCTGGACCGTATCGAACGGCTTGAACCGCAGCTGAATGCCTTTCTTGAGGTGTTTGGGGAGAGCGCGCTTGCGCAGGCACGCGAGGCAGAGGCAGAGATAGCGAGCGGCAGCTACAGAGGCCCTCTGCACGGCATCACCATTGCGCTCAAGGATCTAATAGACGTCGAAGGCACGGTCACCACCGGCGGGTCAACGATCCTCAAGGACAACATGGCGACCTCGGACGCCACGGTGACCCGGCTACTCAAAAAGGCGGGGGCGATCATCCTCGGCAAGGCGGCGCTCGTGGAGTTCGCTATGGGCGCCACCGGGGTCAACCCCCACTACGGACCGAGCCACAATCCATGGAATCTGGAGCGCATCTGCTGCGGTTCCAGCATGGGCTCAGCTTCCGCCGTCGCGGGCGGCCTCGCGGTTGGTGCGCTCGGCTCCGACACCGGCGGCTCGATCCGTATGCCAGCCTCCGTCACCGGCATCGCCGGGCTAAAGCCAACTTACGGCAGGATCAGCCGAGCAGGTGTACTGGACTTGAGCTGGTCGTGCGATCACGTCGGGCCGATGACCCGTACCGTTGCCGACTGCGCCCACATGATGAACGTGCTTGCGGGATACGACCCGGCCGACCCGGCGTCATCAAAACAGCCGGTCCCTGACTTTGCCTCCGGGTTGTCTCAAGGCCTCAAGGGCCTGCGGGTGGGCGTGCCAAGAGAGTTTTTCTTTGAGGACGTGGACCCGGAGATTGAGGCCGCGGTCCGGGTGGGCATAGATCTTATGGAGCGCGAGGGCGCTTCTGTCAGCGAAGTGTCGATGCCCTGGGTAGCGCTCGGCCGGACGATCAACATCGCGCTGCTTGGCTCGGAGGCCGGGGCGTTGCACCGGGAGCTTGTCCAGAAGCACGGACACGAGCTGTCCCCGGCGATTCGGGCTCGGCTGGAGAGCGCGATCGTGATGCCGGCCAGCGGCTATATCGACGCTCAACGCGCCCGCCGAAAGTTCATCACACAGATGGACGAGGCGATGAGTGATCTCGATGTGCTAATCACGCCATCGGTTCCGATACAAACGCCGACCATCGCAGAGTGCACGCCACCTCCGGGTTCGCCGGACGCCCCCGGGGGCGCAACGTTGACCCAGTTCACCGGCGTGTTCGACACAACAGGACAGCCGTCTCTGAGTCTGAATTGCGGCTTCACAAAAGACGGGATGCCGATAGGGATGATGATCAACGGCGGTGCCTTCGACGAGGTGTCCGTTCTCCGGGCCGGGGCGGCGTTTGAGCGGGCCGCAGGTCTGACGGAGAGACGGCCGCCAATCAACTAGTCATAGATAGCGGCGTGTCGCTAAAGGAGCGCCCTTCAAGAGCTTTCAAGGTACTGGCCCGCGAGCCACGTATATACCGTTTGTGCTGCACGGTCGCCGCTTGCACCGCCCTGCACTCCCACTTCGAAATGTTCAAAATACCGGGCATCACATTTCTCTCCGCAAAAATACCGTAGAGGCGGATAGGTATCTGCATCTACGGTCGATACCTATCGACCCGTACCCCCTCATGTGTGATGACTGACATGATCGAAATCACGCGTGGTGGGGGTACTAGTCGGGAGATCCTTAGCCTCGGGAGCCTCGGGCTCAAAATGACAGATGACGCGTGTTTGTGAGTTCAAACATATACGCCGACGATTCGTGTCATCTCTTGTCCGTAACGCACCCACCCCGTAAATTCACATTTCCTTCGCATCATCTTCACGATCCAGACAATTCCTTGTAACTGCCTGAAACATTACTCCGTAACTTGCCTGTCATCGGGCCGGCACAACAGATCGCCTGGCCACACGACAGGGTAGACGGCCCGGATCACTGATCCACCGGCCGAACAGTTACAGGGGATTATCGACATGAAACAGACATTGAAGATTGCGGTTGCTGGCCTTGGAGTCGGAGTCGTATCACTTGCGGGCGTCGGGCTGGCCAGTGCACATGGTCCCAGCGGCAACAACAGCGAAGTACGCGACGAGATCCAGAACCGGGTCGCAGAGATCCTCGAGATCGACGCTACAGACCTCGGCGACGCTCTCCAGAAGGCCGGTAAAGAGCACAAAACCGCGGAGAGGGACGCTCGGCTAGAGGAGGCGGTTGTCGACGGCAAAATCACCCCGGAAGAAGCGGACGAAATTCGTGCCTGGCTGGACAACCGACCCGAGGTTCTCGATGAACTGAAGGGCGAAGGAGGCCATCACGGAAGCGGGCAAGACTCAGGTGGAGGCGGACTCGAAGTACGTCTTGCCGAACTGGTCGAGGATGGCACGATTACCAAGCCAGAAGCCGATACGGCGCTGGTCTGGTCAGCGGATCGGCCCGAGGCGATAAGCGAAATTCGACCCGCGCGGCCGGACCGCGGAGAGCGGGAAGGCAAGAGAGGCCGGGGCCATGATCGAGGCCAGGAACGCAGGTTTGAGTTTCGGGTTGCCCCGGGCGCAGATGGCGAGATCGGCCGATTTGGCGGCTTCCTGTTCCAAATCCCGCAGGGATTTGAAGCTCCAGGCACGACTCCGCCGGTAGACGAGACGTCGCTATAGAACTAGGACCAGACACCCTCCCGTCAGGAGAACCCCTTCCGTGATGCCGGAAGGGGTTCTTCGCGTTACCCGACTTGTGGGCGTTTCAAGATAGTGCCCTCAATTCCTATACGGCTTATCCTGTAAAACATGGATACGACGAGCCGCAGCAACAAAGGCCGTGTCAGCTCGCGTGTGTCCGACCGGTCAGAACGCGGCTATGCGATCGTCGCCATGGATAGCCCGGCCGATCCTGTTAACGTCGGCCACACCCTTAGGGCGGCGATGTGTTTTGACACAAGGCTTGTGGTGCTCGCTAACGCTGATCCGTCTATCGATCTGCGTCGTCTGTCAACAGATCCGGGGCGGACATGGCGACACACGCCGGTATTGAGTGTGATCGACATTTTTCCGTCGCTGCCTTACGACTGCACACCGATCGCTATCGAGCTAACGGAGGATGCGGAGGACTTGGTCGATTTCCAGCATCCGGAGCGTGCATGCTACATCTTCGGCCCAGAAAGAGGCTCCCTGAGCGAGGAAATTATGAAGCGCTGCGATCGGGTTCTGAAGATACCGGTCAGCCTCCCGCTCAACCTGGCAGCGGCGGTAAATGTGGTGCTTTACGACCGGATGCTCAAGATGCGGCGTCCCGATCTCCAAGCCGGTGGCAACAACGCGCACACAAAGCGTTAGCCCATCACCCGCCCGGCAATGTGAGGGCGTGGCAATACGCTCGTTCACGATCGAGGAGCAAATAAACTATGGCCCATCAACTCGACCTGATCCCGTACACGGACGCATGGCCTGACGACGACCCAGACGCGGGATTTAGAAGCATGGTCGCCATGTTCTCCGGCATCGATCCCCTGCCGACACTCGAAAGATTGAGCCGCAACAAGGACATACCGGTGGGGGCGTTGGCCCGATTCATCCTTGCCCGATACGCGGCATCCGGAAGCGAGGCGCTGATGGAGATCGGACCACGTGTAATCAGCCAAATGGATGAAATCGTCCAGAAAGCGGAAGAAGCAGCCACTGACGCCGCCCGGCTGGAGGCGTACCAGTCCCTGACAGGCGTCATCTCCTGGTTGAACATCCCGCTAACCGACCCGGATTGGAGACCCGGCGACAGGTCCTAGAGTTGAGCGGAAGTGCGCCCGGATGATGCCTCGACGCGAAACGACCCCTCCGGAGTGCGAAGGGGCCGTTTCTAATTCCGGTTGCTGTCAAATCTGCTGTCAAACGCGAACCGGCCCCGGAAGCTAATGTGCCACCGAGGCCGGTTTTACGTTCGGATTAAATGGTCGGGGCAACAGGATTTGAACCTGCGACCTCCTGTCCCCCAGACAGGTGCGCTACCGGGCTGCGCCATGCCCCGACTGTTTTGAGGATATCACGTGGTGGTGATCGGTTTCATATAAGTTGGCAATTCTTTATGCGTTTCCGTCCATCTATATGTGGGGGCGCGATGTGGTTGTGGGCATTAGTCTGGCGCCCAACTTTGGCCAGACGCTAACGCTGTCATCATGAACTTTATTCAGGACCCGTTTTTACTCGCACTCGACGTGGTCTAACGGTCATCGGGTGACGATGACAATTTGTTCACTCGCTCTGAATAATTTACCGCGGCTGGAGCCAATTCTTAATTAAGTCCAAGATGACGAAGGCTATGTTCAGGACGCGAGGGACCCGGTTCGTGAACACGATCCAATATTTGTCCGGAAACGAGCGGAGGACGCGATGCTCTTAAGTAAGTAGTATTAAGACGTTCTTGCCTTCCCGACCTTGATATACTTTTAGTCTGGTTATTTTTGCTGGACGGTTCGCCTTTATTTCGCCCACTCACGGCGCATGTGGCGGCTGTTCACGTCCCGCCACTTTAATCCCAGATATGGGATCTCACAGATACAGATAAGGACCCCGTACGTGCGCGATCTCCTCGGCGACATCTCGACTCTTCGGCAACGCGTTGCCGGAATTGTGAGGCGACTTTGACCTGCCTGGACTTGAGACGCGCCTGAGCGAGCTGGAGAAGTCGGCGTCGCAACCCGGCTTCTGGGACGACACCCGGAACGCGCAGGCCGTATCCCGCGAGATGGCGGGCGTCCGAGACGATGTCGAATCGTGGCGCGAGGTCGAGTCGGAGTCTGAATCGCTTGACGAGCTAATACAGATGGCGATTGAGGAGTCCGACGAGTCTCTTACGGACGCCATCCGTGACGATTACGAAGCCCTCACAAGCCGGGTCAAGAAGATGGAGTTCGCCGTACAGCTTTCGGGCGAGTACGACGAGCGGCCGGCCATCCTTTCGCTCAAGCAGGGCGCGGGCGGCGTGGAGGCCCAGGACTGGGTTCAGATGCTGCTCCGCATGTACCTCCGATGGGCCGAGTCACGTGGCTTCAAGGCGTCGGTCTTGGAATCTACAGCCGGGGACGAGACAGGCCTGAAGTCGGCCACCACACAGATCGAAGGACGATACGCATACGGATACTTGAAGTCCGAACGTGGCGTTCACCGGATGGTCCGACTCTCGCCCTTCGACGCCGACCACATGCGCCACACGACGTTCGCGCTTGTAGAGGTCCTTCCGCAGCCGGAGGACCAGGACACCACGATCGAAATCAACTCGGATGACCTGCGGATCGACACATTCCGGGCGGGCGGGCACGGCGGCCAGAACGTCCAGAAAAACGACACGGCTGTGCGGATCACACACCTGCCAACCAACATCGTCGTATCCGTCCAAAACGAGCGGTCCCAACTACAGAACAGGGCCGTCGCAATGAAGATCCTGACGGCCCGGCTCATGGACATCCAGATGCGGGAGGCAGAGGAACATCGGGTCAAGCTCAAGGGCGCGCACGTGGCCCCTGAATGGGGACGCCAGGTGCGGAGCTATGTCCTTCACCC
>CAUZKS010000039.1:0-11354 GCA_963580625.1 Dehalococcoidia bacterium
TCCCGGAGGGCTAGAAGCGGCTGATACTCCTCGGCTTTATAGAAACGGTCTGCGTCTTCACGCGCCAGGAACTCAAGGATCAAGAGTCGCCTTCCAGATTTTCGACTTCGGCGCCTCGGACGACGTACCGACCACCGTTCTTGGCGATCTGTGGGGACACCTTTTCCCGATATTCGGCGAACTCCTCAGGACCAGTGATTTTCAGTTGCACAATTACGTAAACGGCCACCGCTTAACCCTTCGGTGATGTTGATGTTTCTCTTGCTCTGGCAGCCTGACCACCTAGGCTCCATCGCCTGCGGGGTCATCGCCGTGATCCGCCATATGCGTCCGTAGCGCGTCCAGCACGATCGTAGTCGCACGGACCGTCGTCATACGGTCCGACAATAGCCGTTTGCCGTGCGCCCGCACACGCTCCGTGATGTGTCGGTGCGCATCCGCAACGTCGGCGTGTCCCGGTTCGCCGGGGTGGCCCAGCGAAGCCGCCATATCGTTCGGGCCAAATGTGATGCAGTCGATCCCATCAACATCAAGAATCTCGTCGATATTTTCGAGGCCAAGACGGGACTCGACCTGTGCGACCACAAGCATGTTGGCGTTCGAATCCGCCAGGAACTCAGTGTTTCCGCCATGCAGGTCTTTGATAGCGGCGGTATGCCCGTATACGTTTCCCCGCGCCGGCCCCCAGGACCGCTCCCCCTCCGGCAGAAACAACGTGGCGTCCACCAGGATCTTCGCCTGCGCCGCCGTCTCCATGTGCGGGCCCGTGATGCCCTGTACGCCCCGTGCCAGGTAGCCGTTGATCACCGACCCATCGATCGCCGGGACGCGCGCCGTGACCGTCATGCCGTATGCGTTTGCCAGCCGGCAGATCGCATCGACCTCGGACAGCGTGAAGTGGCCGTGCTCGCCATCGAGATCGACCCCGTCCAGCCCCGCCATTGCCGCAAGCTCAATTAGCTCCGTGGACGGGTGGTGGAACTGAAGCAGGTGTGCCATCTTACCGGCGCGGTTGGCAGCGAAAATTCGGTTCTTCGGCATGAGGACTCCTCGGGTTATCTGGGGTTCTACTGGGGGCAATAAACCCCCTCTCCCAGCGGGAGAGGGTTGGGGTGAGGGAGAGCGCCGATTAAGGAGTCACACACTCGTCTCATATTCGGACTATCACGTCATATCAGCGCCACACTCACGCCAGCCCGAACTTGTCGTCGCGGGTCTCCACGGGCAATGCGTCCCATGTCGGCGGAGTGTAATCGCTCGTCATGTCCACGCGTTGACCGCTTTCGGCCGAAACCCACACCTTCTCGATGAACTCGATCACGTGCGCAAGCTGGCGCGGCCCGTTGAGTAGCGGCTTTCCGTCGAGGACCGCGTCGGCGAGCGACAAAAGCGTGGCTGGATGGAGGGCCCATCGGGTGTCGAGGCCGGGGATGTCCACATTCTGCCAACCGTCGACGTTGGTCTTCCAGTCGTCCCGGTACAGGCGGATACGCAGGACTTGGTCACCCCCGTAAACCTCGATCGTGCCGTCGGTCCCGAACAGCGACATCATCGGCGACTCGGAACTCATCGCCACGTAGCCTGTGTCCATTGTGCCGAGCGTGTCGTTGCCCATGTCGAAAACGATTACGTTGTTGTCCGGCACATCCACGGACACCCGTTTTCCGGCCGCAGGCCCGTCCCGCATCACACGTTCCGGGATGGAGGTCGTCGACATCGCAGACAACGACTTCACGCCGCCGAGTAGTCCGGTCAGTCGAACCAATCCGTAACCGGCCATGCTCGACATCCCGCCCGCGCCGGACTGGTAGAACCATGAGAAATCTGTGGGAGCGCCGGGCCGGGAGCCGGGCCCCATCGAGTTCTGGCTCATCTTGATCAGGTTGATCTTGCCGATCACGCCCTTGGACACGATTTCCATCAGACGTCGCTGCCCGGGGTGGAGCATGTTTGGCGGCGCGCACGAGACGTAAAGTCCGTTCATTTCAGCGATCTCGCACACCTTCACAGCGTCCGCAAAACTCTCCGTCATAGGCTTCTCGACAAGCACATGCTTTCCGGCCTGTAACGCCGCCGTTACCTGTTCCGTATGAAATCTGTGCGGTGTTAAAACCGCAACGGCATCGACCTCCGGATCGCGCAGCATTGCCTCGTAGTCGCCGTACGCCGTACCGCCGTACTGGTCAGTGAATTGGCCTGCGCGCGCCTCGTCCACATCGCACACCGCCGTCAGTTGCAGGCGGTCCTTCCAGTGCTGTGTCGCCGGGAGGTAGTACCACTGAGCCGCAGCGCCAGCGCCCACCACGCCAATCTTGAGCCGACCCTTGGACGGTTCTGGCATATCGTCTCTTCTCCCTCGAATTTATTGGCGAACTATAGATCCTGTCTGCACTCGATCACCGCCACCACGATTAGACCGTCATTCTCTCGAAGGAAGGAACGACGGTCTAACTCAGCTACACCCGCGGATGGCCTCGATGGCAATAGTTAACCCTGCTGCTCCCAGTCCACTCCAACCTTGTCATATAGACGTTCCAGATCTGCAATCGCCGCGCTTGAAATCGTCATACCGTCGCCGATCATCTCCACGTTGGATGCCAGGTGTGTTGGGTTCAGCGTGCCAACGATCACCGTCGTGACCTCCGGCCGGCTCAACGTGAAACCCATCGCCAACTCGATCGCCGAATCTGGTGCGTCTTCGACCGCTCCGCCTGACTGAGACATCACGCCTGCTCGACGGAAGTACTCCTCGGTGTAGGAAGTGGCCATGTGGTGGTACGGGTTAGGGTCGGTCGCCCGGCCCCAGACCGCGTTCCCGATCGGCCGCTTGATGATCAGCCCCATTTCCTGTGCAACCACGCCCGGGAACAGGTTTGAGCGAGCGCCCTGATCCACCAGACTGTAGCTGGTCTGAAGTGTCTCGAAAAGCCCGCTATCGACCGCCCATTTGGCGTTTTGATTGTCGCCGGAATAACCGATGTGGTTCACCTTGCCGGCCTGCTTGGCGTCCTGGATCGCCCGGATCACGTCACCCTTTTCGAGGATCTCGACCGAGCAAGAGTGGAGCTGAATCAGGTCCAAGTGGTCGGTTTTCATCAGGGTCAGACTGCGCTCGATCGACTCCGTAACGAGGTCGTATGTCCAGTCTTCTCCTTCGTTACGGGGAATGTAGTGACCGGCTTTTGACGCCAGTACATACTCGTCTCGACGGGTGGGAATGGACCGACCGAT
This sequence comes from Dehalococcoidia bacterium, assembly GCA_963580625.1. Lineage (GTDB taxonomy): Bacteria > Chloroflexota > Dehalococcoidia > Lucifugimonadales > Lucifugimonadaceae. The sequence continues at coordinate 3,232 of CAUZKS010000039.1, forward strand.
GAAGTCCTCGGAAAGGCCGTAGCAGGCTGCGGTGTCCAGGAAGTTGATGCCGTTGTCCAGCGCCGCGTTGAGGACGTCCGAGGCCGTCTTCGCATCGGCATCGGAAAGGATGGACCCGATCTCAGAGAGGCCGATCCCGAGTCGACTGATCTCAAGTCCGGTTTTGCCGAGCGTTGTGGTTTCCATGTTTGATGGTTCCTTCCGGCCGAGGTTGTCTGGCGCACGCCTCCGATTTCAGGGCGTGCGGAATTTTGAGTGATTGAGATGGGGCAGGGTGCTGAAGCGCAGGCCACCGGCGGAGACCATACCCGAACACGATTACTTTTGGGCCGGAGTGATACATGTACCATTCGTCGACACACCACAATGAAAGGCCTCCCCGATGGAACTGACAGCTCCGGAAAACGTTGGATTTTCTTCCGGTCGATTGCAACGTCTAAACAGGTTTATGCAGGGCTATGTAGACGACGGCAAACTTGCGGGGATCGTCACGCTGTTAGCCCGCAATGGAGAAGTGTTTCATCACGAGAGTTTCGGCAAGATGAGCAACGAGACTGGCGTTGATATGAACACAGACTCCATCTTCAGGATCTACTCGATGTCCAAAGCGATCACATCTGTGGCGCTTATGAAGCTGCATGAAGAGGGCGGGTTCCAGATAGACGACCCGGTTTCAGCCTTCATCCCGGAACTCGGAGACCTGATGGTCTGCACCGGATCGGGCCAGGCCGGCCCAATTCTTGAACGACAGAAGAACCCGATAACCATACGGCAACTACTGTCTCACACCTCCGGTCTGTCGTACGGCTTTCACAAAGACACCCCTGTTGACCAGATGTACCGTGACGCCAGCATAAACAGTAAAGACACCGATCTTGCGACGATGATGAAAAAGCTCGGGGATCTGCCGTTGGCCTACCAGCCGGGTACCGACTGGCGATACAGCGTGGCGACGGACGTTTGCGGCAGTTTGGTTGAGGTGCTATCAGGCCAGAGCTTTGACAAGTACCTGAGCGAGAATGTTTTCGAGCCGCTCGACATGAAGGACACGGCGTTCTACGTGCCGGGAGAGAAGCTTGACCGATTCCCGGCCGTATACGGCCCGTCAGAATCCGGGACCGGGCCAATAGAGGAATTGGATCGTCCCTACGATCAACCTCCAGTCAGGCTCTCCGGTGGCGGGGGGCTCGTCGGAACCGCCGCCGACTACTCAAACTTCTGCCAGATGATGGTCAACGGCGGAAACCTGAACGGCACACGGATACTCGGGCCGAAGACGGTCGATCTCATGACCCGGAACCACCTGCCGGACGAGGTGAAAACCTTCACCCTGAGTGAGGGCCGCAGCGACTACACGAAGGGCTGCGGATTCGGCCTCGGCTTTCGGATCATTGAGGACGTGGCAAAAAACGGTATCGCGGGCTCGGCGGGCTCCTATTCATGGGGCGGAGCGGCCAGCACCTACTTCTGGATCGACCCGGTGGAGGACATGTACGCCATCTTCATGACGCAGTTCTTGCCGTCCGGCCACTACCCGATCCGTGCCGAGTTCCAGACTATGGTGTATCAGGCGCTGGTGGAGTAGCGGCTAACTCTCCAACATGGCGACGCAGCGCCGGATAAGTGCGTCTACATCGGGAATATTCCCGGTATCGATGCTGTTCAGACCGAATTTCGTCACGGCGTTTACTAGCAGGGCGTTGTAGCACTGGTTGTGCAACACAAATTTCTGGATCAGCGCCTTTTGATACGGCTCAGCGCGATCGAAACCACTGGAAGTGTAAATCCGTCTTTCAAGCACCTCGTCGTCGGCAGTGAACCAGCACGCGGCCACGTCGTCCAGGCCCGCGCTCGCCACACGCCCAGGCAATACTGCCGAACCCGCACAAGGATCAGTGAATCCGTGTCACGGTCTGTGCTATGCGTCCGTACGAGGCCCTCGATATCGGACCACATGCCGTTGTAGTGACGCATCAGATCTTCGACAAGATCGTCCACCGACAACGATGAATAATGGGGCACGATATGCTCTGGTACCGGGTCTACGTCGGTCCGCGGGGGGCTGGATGGCGAGCCATCCAGCCCGTAGAAACGTGACTCGAACCGAGTTTTGCGGCCAGGGCTTCGGCAAGCGTCGACTTGCCGGGGTGGGACGGGCCGCTCATGAGCAGAACCCGGATAGGGGACATGCCAGTAGTCTCACATTATTGATGAAGGAACAGCGGGCGGCATTCATCAGGCGGCTCATTCCAGTCACCCTGAACAGCCGCCTGTCATCCTGAACTCGATTCAGGATGACCATAGCCAGGCCCGATCGCGTCTGTGTATATCAGGACTATCGAGCGTACGTCAGGTCGACACCGCAACCAAAAACAACCGTCCAAACAAGCCATCCAGCATGGGGTTAGCGGGTGTTGGCGGCCTCTCGGGCTTCCTTCGCTTCTCGCCGCTGGCGTGCTGTCTTCGGGCCATCGTCGCTGATCGAATCGATCTTGCGCATCGAGAGAATTTCCGTCGCCTCGCCGTCCTTGACCTCAAACACGTGCGTTGCGATGCCGTCGACAATTCCCGGGTCGTGGCTGGCGCATATGATCGTGCCGTCGTATCCCGCCAGCGCCTCGATCAACCGAGCACGTGTTGCGCGGTCCAGATGGTTTGTAGGCTCGTCGAGCAGAAGGACGTTCGTCGGCTGAATCAGGAACTTGGCCAACGCAACCCGCGAGCGCTCTCCACCGGACAGGACCTTCACGGGTTTAAACACATCGTCCCCGCTGAACAGGAACTGTCCAAGGATCGAACGAAGCCTCACATCTGGTGCGCCGTTTGAGCCCTCGCGGACCTCTTCGATAACCGTTCGGTCCGGGTCCAGAGCCTCGTCCTGGTGCTGGTCGTAATAACCGGGCCGTGCGCGCTCCGCCCACTCGATAGTTCCCTCGTCTGCCTCCAAGGTCCCGACGGCGATGCGGAGCAACGTGCTCTTGCCTCCGCCGTTCTCTCCCACCAGGCAAACCTTATGTCCGCGCTCAATATCCAGATTTACATCGACCAGCACAACTTCATCGCCAAACGATTTAGCGACGCCACGCATCTTGAGAACTTCTCGCTCGGTCCGGCCGTTTGCCTGGAGGGCGAACCGCACCTCTGGAGCCTTCCGGACCGTCTCGATAACGTCCATTCGTTCCAGCGCGGCTTCACGGCTGCGGACCTGTGCGGCCTTCGTTGCCTTGGAGCGGAACCGCTCGATGAATCGGCGCTGGCGGGCGATCTCGCGTCGCTGCCGTAGACGCTCACGCTCACGCGCCTCCGCACGCGCCTTCTTCTCTGCGAGGTATGTCGTGAAGTTGCCGGCGTAGGGCGTGACCTCCCCACGATCGATTTCAATCACCTTGGTGACGACTTTGTCCATGAACTCACCATCGTGAGTGACGATCACCACCGCGCCCGGGTAGTCTTTCAAATAAGTTGCCAGCCAGTCTCGTGCGGCGGCGTCCAGGTGGTTTGTCGGCTCGTCCAGCAGGGCGTGCTCCGGGACGGCGGCCAGGATTTTTGCCAGCGCGACCCGCATCTGCCATCCACCGGAGAAATCAGCGCAAAGCTTTTCCCAGTCTGATCGCTCAAAGCCAAGGCCGTCCAAGACCCTGCCAATACGAGCCTCTATGCGGTACCCGTCGAGCATTTCGTATCGTTCGTACAACGAGGTCTGCTCGTCGACCAGCTCCATCACGTCGCCTTCGCCCATCTCCAGCATCCGGCCAACTTCGTCGAGTCGATGTCGGATCGCAAGCGCCTCTGGGAACGCCTTCCATAGCTCATCCACCAGCGTAAAGCCCGGTGTGAGGTCAGCTTCCTGCTTCAGGAACCCGATCTCACCGTTCCGGTGTCCGACCGATCCCGCCTCTGGGATTTCCTGCCCAGAGATGAGCCGAAGAAGGGTGGACTTGCCGGTGCCGTTCGGACCGACGATGCCAACGCGGTCGGATTCTCCGATGACAAAAGTCACATCGGCGAACAGGTCCTGCGTCCCGTAAGACATTGCTAATTTATTGGCGAAGAGCATCTATCTGTTCTCGGTTACTGCGCATGTCCCTATCAAATCAGGCGAATCAGGCACGCGTTCAGGTCTGGCCGCGGGCGAGCCGCGGAAGGTGTCAATTAATTTGGTGTTGGGTCCGGTTTTCTTAACGCGCCGTCTGGCGATTTGTGCCCGGCATCTCCGTTGGCGAATCCATTGGCAGAACGGACCCCGGCCGAGCGGCGCAGATCACGCCACGAATCACAATCATACCGCGGGCCCCGCTCGGGCGGTACGTATAGAAGACGCAATAATTCTTCAGATTTGGCCCGATTCTGGTAGATGACAGGTTGACCTGTCCCCTGAAGTGGTACCAGAGATTATGTTAGTCCTGCCTCGTGTTGGACGGCTGGCATGAAAGTCTCTGGTGCTGGCGGCCTGTAGCCCGGTGAGCTATGAGGCCGAATCGTGTTGTACTCCCTGCGCCACATCGCGATCAGTATCTGCACCTCCTTGAGCATGTAAAAAACCTCTCGGTTTAGAAGCTCATGGAGGAACTTCCCGTTGAAGCTCTTACAAAACGAACTACCGCCCCAGGACCTCCGCCATCTTTGCCCCGATCACCGCCGGTGAATCTGCCACATGCACGCCGGCTTCCCTGAGCACCCGGATCTTTTCAGAGGCGAGCGCCGCCACCCCCGTGATGATCGCCCCGGCGTGTCCCATGCGCTTGCCGGGAGGCGCCGTTTGGCCGACTATCGCGCCCACTACCGGCTTCGTGACGTGATTATTGATGAACTCGGCGGCCTGCTGCTCCTTGGTACCGCCGATCTCGCCGATCATCACGATCGCGTCCGTCTCGTCGTCGTTCTCGAACATCTCAAGCACGTCGACAAAAGTTGTGCCGTGCAACGGGTCGCCGCCGATGCCGACGCATGTCGACTGGCCGATGCCGAGTTCCGTTAGCTGCACCACGGCCTCGTACGTCAGCGTCCCGCTGCGGGACACCACGCCGACCCGGCCCTCGCTCAAGATGCTGCCGGGGATGATGCCTACCTTTGCCCTGGTTCCAGGATGAATCAGGCCGGGGCAGTTGGGTCCAAGCAGCCGTGACGACTTGCCCTCCATGTAGGCCAGCGTTTTGACCATGTCCTGGACCGGCACGCCCTCGCTGATGCACACCACAAGCGGCAATCCTGCGTCCACCTGCTCGATAATGGCGTCCGCCGCGCCAGACGCCGGTACAAAGATCAGGCCAACGTTGGCACCCGTCGCGTCGACGGCTTCCGTAACGGTCTCAAATATCGGGACCTCGTCCTCAAACTTCGTCCCGCCGCGTCGCGGGTGGACCCCGGCCACCATGTTCGTCCCGTACGCCCGGCAACTGCTCGCCTGGAAAGTGCCGTCACGGCCGAGGCCCTGCACCAGCAGTCGAGTTTTCTCGTCAACAAGGATCCCCATCTAAGAGTTTTCTCCGTTAGAGCTGGTGGCACCAAGCACCTGTGTAAGCGTGGTTGCGGCTTCACCGAGATCGCCGACCGTCGTGACGTTCAGGCCAGCGTCGGCCAGAATTTGGAGTCCTTCTTCAGCGTTCGTGCCGCGCATGGCGACCACCAGCGGCATTTGGGTCCCGGTGCTCCTAACGCCCATCACGATCCCTCGTGCGGCTACATCACACCGGAGAATCCCGCCGAATAGGTTCACAAGGATCGCCTCAACATCGCCGTCCGAGACGATGATTTCCAACGCTTCAGCGATCTTGTCTTCCGCCGCGCCACCACCGACGTCAAGGAAGTTGGCCGGGGCTGCGCCTGCGGTCTTTGTGATGTCCATCGTCGCCATCGCAAGTCCTGCGCCGTTCACCATGCAGCCTACCCGCCCGCCGTCCAACTTCACGTACGCTAGGCCGGCATCGTGAGCCTTCTGCTCAAGCTCGTCGTTCTGTTCCGGGTCCCCCAGTTCAGCGACCTCTTTGTGGCGGAACAGCGCATCATCCTCGAAGGCGATCTTGGCGTCGAGCGCCATCACCCGGCCGTCTGTCGTGACAACCAGCGGATTGATCTCCACCAGCGAGGCGTCCAGTTCCTGAAATACGCGGCAGAGATTGGTTATCAGCCCGGTCGCCTGTCGCACAAGGTTGATCGGTACGCCGATCTCGGTAGCGATGTCCCGGGCGTGATATGCGGTTAGGCCAATCAGCGGGTCAGCAGCCACCCGGACGATCTTGTCAGGCGAGTTGGCGGCGACCTCTTCGATCTCGACGCCGCCCTCGGAACTCGCCATCACCATCGGCGCACGGGCGTCGGCGTCCATCGTGATCGCAACGTACAGCTCGTCTGCGATATCGGTCAGTTCTGCAACGAGAACCTTGCGCACTGGAACTCCGCCGGCCTTTGTCTGGTGCGTGACCAGATTCGTGCCAAGCATCCCGGCAGCGGCTTCAGCAGCCTCGTCCGGGGAGTTGACGAGTTTGACCCCACCCGCCTTCCCGCGTCCACCGGCGTGGACCTGCGCCTTGACGACCACGCGGCCGCCCAGATCAACGGCGAGTTGCCGTGCCTCGTCGGGCGTCGATGCGACGCCGGCACGCGGAACTGCGATCCCGTAAGACTCGAGGATTTCACGTGCCTGGTACTCATGTATGTTCATATTTGATTTCTGATCTTAATTTTGGGAGGTGCTGCTGAAAAAGGAAGTTATTCGGTCTCCGCGCCCTCAACATTTGCCTTGAGTCGGTCTAGTTCCTTGAGAAGCCGCTTCCGTGTGAACATCATGCCACCGACACCAGATGCGACCATCTCAGCCGTGAGCCTGGTACCCTCGTTTTCCGGCGTGAACGTGAAGTGCTGCAACACGCGTCCGCCGATGGGCATATTGGTCTCGAACCCCAGTTCCTTATCCGGGTCGTAGATGGTGACGGCGCCATCAAGGTCCACCCCCATCACCCGACACGACATCGGTCCGTTCACCGTCCAACCGTCCGGAAGCCTGACGTCCTGTATCTGCGGCCACCAGTCAGCCCAGCGATCGAGATCCGTCATCACGGCAAACACCGATTTCACGGGGGCATTGATGACTATGGATTCCTTGTGGTGGGGCAACATGACCTCTGGATTCACCGGCCGCATGACTACGTTGTCGAAGACAATCGGGAGGCGACGAATATCGTAGTCACCCGTTAGGTGAGTGTCCACTTGCAGTACTAGGTGAAACGATCTCTATCTGGTCGAATTTTCAGATGAACCGCGCCGATGCGGATCCCAGTCCAGATATCTCTATCTCCACCCGGTCGCCGGGTTCCAACCATTTCGTCTCGACGATGCTTCCGAGGAAGACGAATTCGCTCGCCTGTAGCGGGATACCGTGAAGCGCAGCCGTGTTCGCCAGCCACGCCAGCGCCTCCAGCGGATGGCCCATGATGTCGCCACCGACGCCGGAGCCGACCTGGACCCCGTTGATAGACATCGAGCCGGTTAGTGACTCCAGTTCCAGTTCACGCCAGGCCGTTACCGGTTCACCAAGCACGCAGCCTGCCCCAAAAAAATCATCTGCGATCAGGGTCGCCACGTCCATAGATCCGTAATCGACCCATCTATCATCAACGACCTCGATCCCGCACATGACGGCCTGTACGGCTGGGGACACCGTGAAGCGCGTGTATGGCGCGCCGGACGCCGGCAAATCGTCAGCCAGCCGGACCACGATCTCGCACTCAACTCCGACATGGAGGAAGGACGAAAAGTCGAATTTGCCAGCGCGCTCACGAACCGTCGGCGCGTACACCAGTCCGGCGCACGGATTAGGAATCTTGAGATATTCCTGCATCACCGTTGTAGTGCAGCCGATTTTTCGACCAACAGGCTCGCCGTATCCGCCGACGGACAAACACCGCCGTACTGCTGCCTGAAGCTGGTACGCCTCGGCCTCATCCGATGGCCGATGAGCTTCGGGAAGATGGCCCAATCTGGTGTGCTCCAACCGACCACCGGAGAGAATGGTTGCGGCCCTGTCGAGCGCCTGAGAATCCATGACCTTGGCCATCTCCTATGATCGGTTAAGTAAGTACGCTCGTCAGCATACAGCCCGCAAGAAAGCCGCCCGGCCTGGGCCC
>CAUZKS010000040.1:0-10999 GCA_963580625.1 Dehalococcoidia bacterium
TTCGAGAGAACGGATCTGACTACATAGACGGTGAGTGCGAAAATGAGATCCACTCGCGGATCATGGATCATCTCGGTCTGTGCAATGACTGCGACGGCTGGCCCAAGTCGTTGGCGATGACGGTGGGTCTGATGCGGGGCACCCCGAATGTGGAAGTACCAGAATCCACAATGGCGCGCATACGCGCGATATTTCGCTCTAAGTAAAGCGAGTGATCCCGAAAGGTACGAATCCTCTGGTCAGGCGGGAGCAGAAGGCCCAGGTGTTCGGGGGATTTTCTCGTCCGCGTGTTCGCCGTCCAAAACCTCGTCAAGGACTTCGATCCGCACCGCACCGGGCATCCGGCGATGGTATGCATAGCTGTGCAAAAGGATCGACGCTGCGATAAATGTCATACCTGCCACCGTCGTGGCGCTCATCCCGGTGTCGGTCACCGCCGCGAGGATGTTCAGGGTTCCGAAACCTATAATGCCCCCCCATGCGGAAGGGTGGGCGACACGGTGCTTGATGGCCAGTGCAATGATGATCCCAACCAAGATCGGCACAAGCGTGCCTGCAGGCGAGATTGCGATCATCACACCAACCGCTGTTATGACACCATCGCCGCCGCGGAAGCGCGTCAGAGGCGAATTCCAGTGACCCATGATTGCGGCGACCGCCGGCAGTAGCAGCCAGCTACCTTCGAGTCCGACCCAGACGGCGATCATGATCGCTAGAGCGCCCTTGCCCGCGTCCACAAGACCTACGATCAGGGCTGGGACGGGTCCAACTTCTCGGAACACGTTCGTGGCGCCGGCCTGACGCGTCCCAACGGCGAAAATCCGGACACCGCGTGACCTGGACACCATCCACGCTATCGGGATAGAGCCGAGGAAGAAGGCGACACTGGCCGCTAGGACCAGATCAGCAAGTGTGAGGCCATCGTTCATGGGATTCGGAGTATATATAGCGCCGATCGGTCCGTCACGGATATCCAGCTGCTATCGGTGTGCAATGTCCGCAACGCCTTAATCATTAAGCGTCGGTTACCACCTGGTACGGAGCGGTGCCGGTGCCGCCCTCAATCTCGTCAAGCTCGGCCTGGGTGAGGAATTTTGACGGGCACTTGATCACCAGATGCTCCGTCACAAACACGCCCTCTTCTGAGTACCGGCCTTCGAGGTCGATCACCGAGTGCGGATTGAAGAACACCTGTCCGATCTCGCCCGAGTAATCAACGCCAAGGATGTCGCCAGCATCGTCACGGATCTCAAAACGAGCGTCAAGGCCGTTTGGCTGCCTGACGAAAGACTCTTCGACCAGTTTTCCGGAGAGGCGTATGAACTTGTCAGGCTCCGTCGGTCCACCGGCCTCGATTTCAGAAACAGACAGGTAGTAAACGGTGGCGTTATCGAATGTGGTGAATATGAAGTATCCGAGCGCGCCAACAAACAGGACCAGCGCCACTGCCACCTTCATGCGAGGCGTGAACAGCGTCGTTGCCGTCGCTGACGGATTCGTTGACTCCGGTGTCAGATCGTTCGACTGTTCGTCCGAGATCGGGTCGTTGTACTTGTTCATCAGTTGTTCACTCTAATGGGCCAGATCGGCTTCGTGTTCCGGACCGAGGACCTGGCCCTTAAGAGCGTTGATCTCCCTCGAGAGATCATTCTGTTTACGGGACATGATAAATATGTATGCGAAGAACCCGGCCCAGGTCACTAGATATATGGCGAACAAGAACCCGAGATTCCGTTCAAGGTCACCCTGCTCCCGGTCCACCACGGCGGTTGCGGTGCCGTCCTTCACCGTGACAGTGACAGGAGCAAACCGCTCCCTCTGGTCCGTGATACGCAGCAGTGACTCAGCCGGGTCTGCCCCGAACTCCGACACCCAGCGGTCGCCGGCTGCGTTCTCCAACCCAAAGCTTGTGTAGTCGTCTACCGACACCTCAACAAGCTCGCCGTCCTTCGTCGACAGGACGAACCCGACCAGCTTTGTATCCTGGTCAACCTGGATGACGGTAATTACGCCGTTCGTGTTGCCATCAGCCGCCGTGCTTGATGATGCGGCGGACTGCGCCATTACCGTGCCCGGGATTGCCAAAGGTATGGAGAATGCTGTGAGCAATACTAGGATGGAGACTATGATTTTGCGCATAGCTATTTAAGCGCCTCCGGCCGGGGCGCTACTGATTGATTCCGCGGTGTTGAAGGATGAAGAGGGTGTTCGAGACGGCTGAAGCGATATGGCTCGACGGAGTGCCGTCACTTCGTCTTCCTGCTTTCGCAATCGGTATCGTTCGCTGGCGACGTACACGAACAGCACGGAGAAGGTCAGTGTGGCGACCATCAAAGTCAGGCCTATTGGCCCATCCACGCTGCTGTCTGACTCCGATAGCGGTCCGACTACCGCCGAAGGGTGCGCCCGCTCCCAGAGCTGTGCCCCGTAATAGATGATGGGTGTGTCGATCGCACCCATGAGACCGATGATCGCAGCCAGCCGCCGGCGCTGTTCGCCCGGCGGGAAGTAGGCTCGAAACATCAGGTACGCCACGTAGATGAAGAACAGGATGAGTGTAGTGGTTAACTTCGCCTCGCCGGTCCACCAGACGCCCCACACGGGCTTTGCCCACACCATGCCAGTGATGAGCATCAACGCCGCGAAGATAACGCCAGTCTCTGCGCCCGCTACTGCGAGCCGGTCCCACTTCTCATCGCGCGTTTTCAGATAGGCGACGCTGGCGACCGCGATCAGGACGATTGCAATCATAGCGATCCATGCCACCGGGACGTGGAAGTAAAGGGATCTCTGGATATTGCCCTGATTTATCTCGGTCGGCACCCAAAGAAAAATCATCCAGAGGGTCAGGGCCATAAGGGCCGCGGTAACACCGAGGCATATCAAACGTATTTTAGGAAGGGCCGTCATCGCTCGTTTTTGCTTCGCCGGTGCATCAAATAAGACTGTGTGCAGTCTATCACGAGCGCGCCTTAACTCCATCGTAATACCGTTGAATCTCAACTGGTCAACGCCAACAAACCGCATCAACATTTAACCAGCCACAAGGAAATTCAAATAGCCGCCGGGCAAGGACTACTCTTCCAGTACGTACTGGAAGAGCACTGCGGATGCGATAACGAAAATCACATCGAATAAGATCGCCAATTGCAGCCAGTCGCTGAAATCCGACCAACTCCCACCGTTTACGACCACGGAGGTCGACTCCACAGCCGCCATGATTAGCGGGACCGATGTCGGAAGGAACAGCAGGGGCAGCATGATCTCCCGCGATCTCACCCTGACCGACATCGCAGCGAACGCCGTCCCAACAGCAGAGAAACCGATGCTTGCAAGCAGCGCGATCACGATCGTCTCGATTTGCAACACGCTGATGTTGAACAAAGCCTCGAACACCGGGAATATCACAATCTCGGCGATGGTGATGAAGATGAAATTGCCGAGCACCTTGCCGAAGAAGATCAGCTCACGGCTTACCGGGGTCAACATCAGGCCGTCCAGCGTGCTGCCCTCCGCTTCCATGGCGAACGACCGGTTGAGGCCGAGCACCCCGGCAAATGCCACCGCCGCCCAGAGGACACCGGGGCCGACGTCACGGGAGCGAGACGGCGTGAGCTCGATGGCAAACGTAAAGATGGTGACCACGAGCAGCGCAAACACGACGATGGCTAGCACGATGTCCCGCGACCGCAGTTCCAGCAGCAGGTCCTTTCGAGCCAGCGTCCACACCGTTCCCAGCGATGCCAGCATCAGGCGCCACCCGGTCCGATTAACGAAGGATCGCCATACAGGTCCGTAACGTCGCTCGGCGTCACCTGTGAAGACGGTCTATCCAGAGCAACACGGCCACCCGAGAGCACGAACACGCGATCAGACCCGGCGATTCCTCGCTTTATCGAGTGGGTGGTCATCACGACCGCGTGACCGGCAGCGCGATGCTCGGCGATCACACCGTCCAGGATCAGGCGCGCCGGTTCATCCAGTCCGGTCTCAGCCTCATCGAGCAGCAAAATCCTCGGCCTGTGCATGAGCGCCCGGGCAAGCGCCGCTCGCTTCTGAAACCCGTGCGACAACTCCCGAATACGCTGATCCAGCCTTCGCATCAGCCCCATACGGGCCGCCATCTCGTCGACGCGTTCGGTAAGCCCCGGAACCCTGAACATCTTGCCGAAAAATGTGAGGTTTTCCTTCACCGTCAAGTCGCCGTAAAGCATCGGAGAGTGAAGGACGGCCCCGAGTGACAAACGGGCGACCTCCGCCTGCTTTGACAGATCGCTGCCATAGATCGAAATATTGCCGTGATCCGGCCGTGTCAGGGTCGCCATTACGCGCAGCAGGGTGGACTTACCGACCCCGTTTGCGCCGAATATCGCCACTACTTCGCCATCCCGGACGGTCATGTCCAGGCCACGCAGAACGGCCGCATTACCGAACGACTTCTCCAGCCGGCCCGCTTCGATAGCGATCACGCCGGATGGGGGTGCTGCAGGGTCAAGGATTTCCGGAGCATCATGCGTGGGAGAGGTCATGCGGACGGGTGGTGATGGTCAAGCAGATCTGGGTGCACGCCGAACGTCGGCGCATGCCTGCGCCCCGCTCGCAACGTAACGACCGGCACCAGTAGTCGATCACCGATACGGACATCGCCGGGAGCGTCTGTGAACTTGAACTTGCCCTCTTCGATACGCATCACACTCACATCCGCCTCAGCGCCCACCTTGAGGCTCCCGAACTGGTCGTCGCGACCCACAGCATGTGCGGGTGCAGAAGTGGCAAGTCGGACGACCTCGTCCAGCGACAACCCAAGATGGAGGAACTTGGAGAGCGTTGTGGCAAGGTCGTACACCGGACCGCGAACGTTGTAGCGATGGACATCGCTCGAAACCGTGGCCGGCATGAATCCCTGTTCCATCGCCGTCTCTGCCACGCGGAATCCAAAGCTGCCAGCACCGTGTCCGACGTCAAAAACGACCCCGCGTGCCCGCGCCTCAATCGCAGCGGCTACGACCTTCCCGGTGTCGGTGATGATGCCCGGAGGATTCGCCGTGAAGCTGTGGGTAACGATGTCGCCGCCCCGCAGCTTGCCGAGAATCTCCTCGATATCGTGGCTCGTTCCGCCGATATGGATCATGACGGGCTTGTCCAGATAATCCGCGGCCTCGATAGCCCGCTCAAGCGCCACAAGATCGTTCTTCCCGACAATGCCCTCGGTCAACCGGACCTTTACACCGACGATCACGTCCGGGTGAAGCTTTGCCGCGTCAACTGCCTTGTCCACACGCGCCCAGCGGATGTCTTCCAATTCCCCGATCTCGTTATCGAGCTGGCCCATACCTGAAATGTGGAGAAAGGCCAAAGTCCGGGCGTCCACACGGTCGATCACGTAACGCCGGAAACCCGCCATTGTGTTCGCACCTGCCGACCCCGCATCAACGATCGTCGTAGCGCCGCGAGACAGCGAGTGGGCGTCGGCGTCGATCGCAAGATGGGCAACACCCCACCACACATGCACGTGGAGGTCCACGAGTCCAGGCAGCACCAGTAGCCCGTCGGCTTCGATCACGTCGTGGGTGTCGTTATCGGAGACGTGCTCTTCAACGGCGACAATGCGGCCACCGGCAATTGCTATGTCGCGCTTAGCGTGTAGAGCTCGAGAAGGATCTACAACTGTCCCGTTCTTGATTACAAGATCGAAAGTCAAAAGCCGCTCTCTGGGATGTGTGTCGGGCCTGAGAAAAATTACTAGATCGCCTATAGCGCCACGGAATCAGGATACGACCGTGTCAACGCGGACATCTATCATCGGCCCGCGCGCTTCCACCGGCAACCGGGGATCAGCCCTGCAGTCACACACAAAGGACTGGAAATGCCTCCGATCATCGACAAAGGCGAAGTCATTCTCGTCGGCGAGAACTCGTTCATTAGTTTGAGCCGTGACGGAGGCGAGTCAGTTACAAAGCGCGCGAGCCACTGGCGCGTGTTGTGGACGTTGGCCGGCCCGCGTCACGTTTTGTTTTACGAAGGTGAGATGATCGATGGCGAGGTTCGGGTCTATAGCGACAACATCGCCCTCGCCGGGGTTCTTCAAGAGAACATCCAGGGCTCCCTGTACCCGCCGCACGCTAATTCGGGACTGCCCGTCTACGATGCCGAGTTCGATCGCGCGGGAGACGCCCGCTCTTACTCCACCAAACGGATCTCGACTGAGACAGAAGACATCTCACTAACCTAGACCAACTTCCAACCAGCGTTTGTGATTCACATGCCCGGCGGGACAGGAGAAGGCCAGATCCCGTTGAGCGCATGGACATCCGTCGTCCAGGCACGCGAGGCCAGGATCACGTTCGATGGCGAATTCACCCCCGGCTCGCCATACGACGAGAATCGCTTCGGCCGTGCTACAAGTAACGCCGTCCTCGCATGGGCCGAAACCTGGGCGCAGATCGCTGAATAACCCCGGCTGTCCGTATTCAGAACGCGAGAAAGAGATCAAGACGCTCAACCCGTTCGGGATCAAAATACCTCTAGAAAACGTGCTCGCTCCAATCCAGCCGTTCCCCTGGTGATGAGTGATCCCGGCTGTGCTCTTGTCGATCGGAACCGTATGGGCGGGCGCAGCCATAGCACCCGCGTTGTGGTTGCTCACGATCGCGATGCTCGGCAGGGATGTCGTATTGAGCTGAAGACAACCGGGTATTTCCGTAGTCGTATGGGGGGATGCGTTCCCGCGGATTGCTGGGCCCGACGTGGTTCTAACCGTTCGTGGCCCGAACCACCCGGCCGGCTCGCACGCCGGTAGGTGCGCCGTTCTCCAGGGCGACCTGTCCGTTAACCACCACCGTGTCGATCCCCGTCGTGTACTGGTGTGGCTCGGTGAAAGTCGCCGTGTCTTGGATCGTGTCGGGGTCGAACATCACGAGATCGGCGAAACATCCCGGTGCCACACGCCCGCGCCGAGTTAGTTGCAACCGAGACGCCGGCAGGGCGCACATCTTCCGAACGGCCTCTTCTAACGAGACAAGGTTCTTGTCACGGCGCATCTCTGACAAGAAACGCGGGAACGTTCCGTAAGAGCGCGGATGCGGCTTTCCGGCCGACAGCGGCCCCTCGGACCGAACCGAATTCCCGTCGGAGGCTACAGCGATATATGGGTCACGGGCTATCAGGTCCACATCGTCCTCACGCAGAGAGAACTGGACGATCGCAGCATCCCCGCCTTCGTAGAGCCGGATTGCGGCCTCGGCTGGGTCACATCCCATCTCGTCAGCGATCTCGTCCAGCCGCTGTCCCTCACGGCCACGATCTGGCCCGTACGCCGCCATCAACACGCGATCCGGTGAGCCCATGAAGCTCTTGATATTCCAGTCGATCCCGTCCCTGAGACGCGCCCGGAGATCGGAATCTTCCATAATCTCTAACGTTGCCGTTCGCCCGCCTGCTAGCGCCCAGCGAGGGAAAACTCCGCCGGTTAACGACGTGCTAGAGGCTGTATACGGGTACTGATCGCCCGCCACATCGATCCCCTCGCGCCGGGCACGCGCTTGCAACTCAAGGATCTCCTCGGCCCGGCCCCACGTCAGTGGCCCCTTTACCTTCACGTGCGACATCTGGATGCGGCCGCCGGTACGTCGTCCGATCTCGATCGCTTCATTCACAGCGACATGTAACCCGACGCTGTCGTTTGATTCGGACCGAATGTGGCTTGAGTACAGCACCCCGCGGGAGGCCGCCTCCTGTGCCAAATCCACCACCTCGTCTGTGAGCGAATAGCTGCCCGGCGCGTAAAACAGCCCAGTTGCGAACCCCATCGCCCCGGCTTCGATGCTCTCTGCAACTAGCCGCTTCATGTGTTCCAACTCTTCAAGCGAGGGCGCACGGGCATCCATTCCAAGAACGTTGGTGCGCACCGTACCGTGCCCCACCTGAAACGCCTGGTTGATCACGCCCTTCGCCCCTTCCTGTGCCTCGAGGTACCCGGCGAAGTCCGTCCAGTCGGGGGTGAACTCGGCCCCGGCCGTGAAAAATCGATTTTCCAGCGCCTCACGGGCCAACGCAGACTGAAGAGGAGCACACGGACTCATGCCGCAGTTACCGTTCAACTCCAGTGTCACGCCCTGCGTCAGCTTGGAGTCGGCGAGCGGATCGATCAGGAACGACATGTCGCTGTGGCAGTGGAGGTCGATGAACCCGGGGGTTATTACACGCCCGGTGGCGTCAATTGTTTGCGCCGCATCACCGTCAAAACTCCCGACGACCGTGATGCTGTCGCGAGTGATCCCGATGTCCGCCAGGTAACCCGGCGTACCCGTCCCGTCCACAACGGTCCCGTTCTTGATCAGCAGATCAAACATGCGGTTTCCTTGAATATATTCAGGGGTTTTAAGTTCAGGGGTCAGTGTAGGGCCGTCCGGTGGCGACGCCCCAGACACCGAAGTACACTTGCGCCGCCCATTTACTCCTATAGCTAATTCACGAAAATAAAAATAACGGCCCAGTCGGGCCGGGAGAACACGAATGAAATTTGTCAGGTACTCGGCCGTAGGCCACGCCACATACGGGATCCTTGACGGAGACACCGTGATCGAGATATCCGGCCCGCCGACGGGACGGTACACCGAGACCGGCGCCAGCGCGCCCCTGTCCTCAGTCCAATTGCTCGCCCCGATCATCCCGGGCGACGTCTACGCCATGGCTGTGAACTTCAAGTCACACACAGGCGGAGCACCCGCGCCGACCCAGCCCGAGCCATTCCTCAAACCCGCCAGCTCCATCTGTGGAACTGGCAGCACCATCACGCTCCCGGCCGACGCCGGCAAGGTGGACGAAGAGGGCGAGATGGTGGTTGTAATCGGCCGCCGGATGCGCAACGTCTCTGCGGAAGACGCCTTGAGCTACGTGCTCGGCTATACCATCGGCCACGACATCAGCGCTCGAGAGTGGCAGGCCGGCGACACCTCGTGGTGGCGTGCCAAGGGAAGTGACAGCTTCTCGCCTATCGGCCCGTTCATCGAGACCGACTACGACCCGCACGGCAAGAACATCGTCGTCACCGTAAATGGCGAAGAGGTTCAGAATTGCAATACGGACGAGATGATCTTCAACACGCAAGAATGCCTGTCCTTCATCTCGCAGACCAACACGCTTGAGCCGGGAGACATCGTATTCACAGGCACGTCCGGCGTGACATCCCGCCTGCAGAGCGGCGATGACCTGATCACGAAGATAGACCGCCTCGGAGAGCTCCACAACACGATTTCTGACTAGTTTAGATATCGCGATCGCCGTTTGATGGCGCACATCACGTCACGCAAAAAGGCCGCCCCGGATTATCCGGGGCGGCCTTTTTTATTAAATCGCTTAGCCGAATCGCTTAAGAAGCGATCGTGTCCGCGAGCCCTCCGACAGTCAGCCAGTAGAAGATTAGGTACGCGCCCGAAAGTAACAGCATCACTGCAGACGCGGACTGAATGTACGGCATCACTTTCCGTATCCATCTGATGATTGCCCCTTTGAATAGAGCGACGCTCAACGTAAGCACTGCGAATATAAGCGTCATACCCAGAGCGTAGGCGACGAATTGTGAAGCCCCAAAAAGGAAACTACCGGTTGTTGATGTAGCGACGACCGAGAGGAAAAGTGGAAGTGTGCAACCGAGGGAGGCGACTGCGTAGCTGATTCCAAATAAAAAGTAACCGATCAGCGACGTGTCTCTCGGGTCACCAATCTTGGCGCCGGTATTTTGAGCGAAGTTGTTATACAACTTCCCTCCGGCCAACACGTAGACCGCCGTTCCTCCCATTAGGAATCCAACGCCCAGCCCAATCCAGTCAAAGTACTGGACAATCGAGGTCGTTACGGAAGTTATTAACAGTCCGACGATTCCGAATAAAACTATGAACCCCAGGCCGACAGAAATACTTACGGTCCCAGCCTTGGCCATCCGCCGCGGCATCTCACGAAAGAAAGTGATCAGAGCCTGTAGAAGACGTTTGTGCCATTTGCCGGAATTTTCGGAGGAACCCGCATCATCGTCAGTTCCGATGTACAGACCGAGATAAGCGGGAAGCATGATGAAGCCGCATGGGTTCAGCGTCGCGACCAGACCGACGGTGAACGCGAATCCGAGGGGGAGATATTTATTGCCGAAATCACCAATTTCGGTTTCGGACCGGCCCTGAAGATCAAGAATATTGGCGGTGAGAAACCCGCCGTCACGCCAGATAAATCCGGCAATCGTCGCAATCCCGAGGACTATGATCGAAAGTAGTAACGGCCATACATAGCCCTTCCATGCCGGTACGGGTGCTTGGGTTATTGCGATTGAATCCATTTCATTTCCAACTATGACTTCGAATCTGAGGGATACCGAGCGTCAGCCCGTGCAATCTGAAGCCACTTGTTAATTCTACGTTGAGAGCCAAGTACCGGGATGCACGAGGAATGCGGGAAATCGCATAATCCAGACGACACTTTTCTGAAACTTCGTGTTCGACCTGACGTGTTTGATCCGGTGTGTACGCCTTGACTCTTCCGCTGACACCTCAGATACGGAAGGGTCAGGAAGTGCCGCGCCGTGGGTTCCTCCTATCGGTTGGAATGGCGGTTACGAACAAGGTGCCTTCAAGGCGAGCCCATCAACAAGCGCCCATGCTCCCGGGGATGCCTGAGGAGCAGATCGGTCGTCGTCCTCTAATTCGGGCCCACCTGGCGCTCGATGGCAAACGCACATGGGGACTTTCAGCGCACTTGCACGCCTGGTCGGTAGAGCCGATCTGGCCGATCGTCGCGGAAGACATCCGCCACGACGAGCCCGTCATAGCGCGCGTTGGATCACCCTCAAATCCGGAAATCCCCTTCGAGATGCTTCGGTCGACGGGTGCGAGGCTTATAGCCATCATCCCGGACGACAGCGAGGATTCCCTGGTCTCCGCCGCCGCGGCAGGCGCGTGGGCGACCGTCACGGAAACTGACGCCCACGTGGCGCTTGCTAGCGCCGTAC
>CAUZKS010000041.1:0-10996 GCA_963580625.1 Dehalococcoidia bacterium
ATCTCCGGCCGGATTACTCTCATTTTGGTAATCACTCACGTAGTAACGGATTAGTGCACCACGTGGAGGATTCGAAGCAGAGTATGTAGCTCCGTAGAATGGCCAATCTCCCTTTTGTGCCCACATCGTAACGGGCTTCTGGGGAAAGAGTTGCCCGGCCTCAATGAGTAGCTCTGCGGATAAATGCTCGAGCGGAGTGACATCAGCTAAGATCCACGCGCTCCGCCCATGCGTGCCAACGATAAGATCGTTTTCTCGCGGATGGATCGCGAGATCATCAACGGGCACAACCGGCAGATTGCCCTTGATGCGTGTCCAGTTCTGACCCCGATCAATCGACATGTAGACGCCAATCTCATTTCCAAGAAATAGTAGATTCGGCGTGCGGTGGTGTTCGGTGATTACATTGACCGACCAACCGTTTGGTAGGCCTTCCGCAATCGAACGCCAACTCTGTCCGTAGTCTTCCGTAACAAAAACATACGGGGCAAAGTCCCCATTCCGATGCCCATCGAACGTGGCATAAGCACGCCCCTGGGCGTGAGTGGAAGGTGCGACACGACTCACGTATGTGCGCTCGGGAAGTCCTGGAATGTTATTTACTACGTTTTCCCATGTGGCTCCATCATCCACGGTCACTTGAACATTTCCATCGTCGGTACCCGCCCAGATTTCACCGAAGGTTATCGGAGATTCATTAACAGTGGTGAGGTTACCGTATGTTGAGGTTCCATCATGGATGGACATCTGTGGTTCTGAACCGGGCACGTCCATGATCGTTAGCGTGTCCCGGTCGATATTCTTGGTGAGATCCATCCCACCGACCTCTTCCCACGTCATCCCTCGGTCACGTGAGCGCATGAGGTAGTTCGCGCCCAGGTATATGGTGGAGGGATTGTGCTTGGAAATCAGAAGAGGGGAATTCCAATTAAACCGGTATGCCTTGGTGGTATCACCATCTGCGCGTGGTCCAGTAATCGGACGCATCGCGGTTTTCTCACCTGTTATTAGATCGTAGCGGTTCATGTTACCGCCCTGAGACTCCGAGAAAACGATTGTGGAATCGGTCGGGTCAACCACCGTCCAGAATCCGTCTCCGTATGCGGTCTCGTACCAATCCTGGTGACGGATACCATGGAACGATCTGGTGTTGGATGGTCCACACCAGGGGTTGTTGTCTTGAAGTCCTCCGCAGACGTAATAGGGGTCACGCATGTCATAGGAGATGGTATAGAACTGGCCGAGCGGGATATTGTCGAACATCCGCCAGTGTCCAGTTCCATCCCATGACGCGGCCACACCGCCATCGCTTCCTAGAATAAGATGATCAGGATCATTGGGGTTGATCCATAATGCGTGGTGATCGACATGAATTTGTGTAGCACCGTCGCTCCGGAATGATCGCCCGGCATCATCTGACACCATAAGTGAGCCCCCGAGCACATAGATGCGGTCAGAGTTACTCGGATCAATCCGCACTTGGGAATAGTACATCGGCCGCGGGTTCGTGTTGGACATCTTCTCCCAGGTGTCACCGCGGTCAAGGGAACGGAACAGGCCGCTGCGTGCAGCTCCGCCACCGCCGCCGCGTCCTCCACGACCCCCTCCCGCCCGGCGTGCATCAGCCTCAACCAAGGCGTACACCACATTACCGTCTTGTCGGAATACGTCGATGCCGATCCGGCCTTTGTCTCCTTCGGGCAGTCCTTCAGTGAGTTCGATCCAGTTCTCTCCCGCATCCGTCGAACGATAAAGACCGCTTCCAGGTCCTCCTCCATTGAACCCCCAGCCCGTTCGTTGTCGCTGGTACATGGCCGCGAAGATCGTGTTGGGATCGCCGGGGTCCATGGCCATATCGATTGCACCGGTATGTTCATCCATAAAAAGAATGTTCTCCCACGTTTGACCGCCGTCCCGTGTGCGGTAGACACCGCGCTCTTCATTGGGTCCCCAGAGATCTCCCACTGCTGCGACATATACGATGTCAGGATTTCTAGGATGGATCAGAATTCGTGCGATGTGTTTGGTCTCGTCTAGGCCCATGTGCGTCCAGGTGTTACCCGCATCAGTAGACTTGTAGACGCCATCTCCCCATGGAGAAGATTGCCGGTTTTGCGGCTCACCCGTGCCGACCCAGATGAGGTTTGGATTCGCTTGGTGCACGGTGACGTCACCGATCGATCCGTTTGGCTGTTCGTCGAATAGAGGTGTCCAGGAGGTCCCGTGGTTCACGGTCTTCCAGACTCCGCCAGAGGCAGTACCGACGTAGAACACCTGTGGCTTTGCTTCGACGACGGCAAGGTCGGCGACACGTCCGCCCATGAGCGCCGGGCCTATCGATCGAAACTGCAGGTGTGATACAGCGGTTTCTAGATCGGTCTGTGCTCGAGCATCCGCGGCAGAGACAGCCCCGAGGACAGTAGTAAGAAGGAGGATGTGGATGACTTTCATGGTGGCGCCTCGTGATGCAATCGTCTAAGTGATTCCAGTCAGGGCGTTCGACATATTCCTGAGCCCCGATACCGCGGTAAGGGGGCATATCGGCAATCCGGATGAGCCCTGCCTTCCTTAGGCAAACATCTTACGCTCAACTCACCGAGCGCAAGGAGCACTTCCTATGCTGCTCTAGCCGCCAGTGATCTGGACGGTGACTTCTTGGGAGAGTGCCCCTGTGTTGTCGTATGCCGTACCCGTTGCGACATACGACCCGGCCGCGGCATATGCGTGTTTCAGCAAACCGGTCATATCCACGGCCCCGGCGCCGAGCGACGGGACCGAGCCGGTTTCTCCATCTCCGTAGTCCATCCTGATTGCTGATAGATCAGTACCCGTGGCGGTATACCGAAAGGTTATCGAGTCCCCTACGGCAGCCGTCGCCGGCTCGACGGTGAGCGTCAACGTGAGCGGCCTCACGCCTGTGATGCTGTTGTCGAGGCATCCCGCGGTGACTAAAACAACCGCTGCGAGTACCCAGATCGAAGTCCACCGTGAGGGTGCTGCATGATCGTGCTGGTCCTTGTTCACCGCGACTCCAAAGAGCAAAGGAAACCGCCCTCTGCCGGAGAGCAGGGGGCGGCGATGCTACATACTTTCCTTCAACCACCTAATCGATCAACCGACCTCTTCGAGGTTCGTGTTCAAGGACCGCTCGCTGTTCGGGATATCGTAGCAGAGCTGACGCCCGGTGTACCCGCTAATGCCGGATTGTGCTGCATCCAGGCCGCGCGGCCACGTGCTGAAGAGTGCGGAGAGCGCCTCGAAGTTCGGTAGCTCGAGGTCACCAGGAGTGCTGTTCTGGGCCCAGCGTTTGTGGTCGGGCATGGTGCGGGCTTCGTAGAAGAGCTCGATCGCACGCTCACGCTTGAGACGCGTCCAAGCCTCTGTCGCATCCGCCGCGGTCACCGCGGCAACTGGCTGACCAGCCGCCACCTGTGTCGTGGCGTCCGTGGTGTAGGTCGCCCTGAGGGCGTTGATAATCGTCATAGCGCCTGCCCAATCACCGCCGGCGAGCTTCGCCTCGGCCTCGATGAGGCGCATCTCGCCTCCACCGGCGAGGCGGACGGGAGAGCTTACACCCGTGTACTTAGTCTGGATCTGACGGTAAACCTGACCGTACCCGTCGAGTGAGCCAGCCGCCCACGGGAGGTGGTCCGCCTTCCAGGCAATGCGGGGATCTCCCGAGGTCTCGTAGTAACCAGTGCCCGCGAGTGGGAAGCCGAAGCCCCCGGTCTCGGTGTGCGGTTGGGCCTGAGTGAGATCCGGCTGGTTGCCGTAGTACGTGCCCCACAACGAGTAGGACCCGTACGGAATGCCTGCCATCGCATAGTACAGCGAGTTACGCGTGCTTGAGTTGTCCCCATCTGTAACCGCATTGAACACGAAGCTGGTGGGCACTGAAGCTGCGTCTGAAGCTGCGTTGGCCCAGGTCGCTTTCCCGTATGTCGCGAGGTAGGCACGAACCTGTGCCCGGCCAGCCTGCGCGGCCATCTTGAGGGTGCCATCGGCCGCACTGCTCATTGCGGTTGAGAACTGACCCTCAGCTCGGGTTAGGTACTCGGTCGCGTCAAACGCCGGACCGCCGTCGATTACACCCTGACACCAGTGCTCGCCGAGGACGCGGTTCGAGTATCCCGCCCAGATGTTAGCTTGCGCGACGAGATCGCCACTGACCCCCCCCGCTTCCGCGAAGAGATCGATTGCTTTCTCGCCGATGAAGCGTGCCGTCTGAAGCGTCGAGAACACGCTTCCTGTACCTGGATCGAGATGACCGGCCTGCTGTGTCGGGCTGTGGCCGTGTGATCCAATCTGGCCGCCCGGCATCAGCTCACGGGCTACGAGCGCGCCCGATCGCGCGATTGCACTGGGTCCCGCGAGTGCCACGACCAGCTGGCGCTGTGAGCCGTTCACTAGTCCCTCACGTGACTCTTCCTCGACGAGGAACTTGTCTTGGATCGGTCCAGGGTTCACCACATCGCACGCTCCAGTGAATGCCACTAGAGCCGTGAGAGCGACGCCCATCGCGAATCTCTTATTCATCATTTTCGCTTTCATTGTCGCTTATCCTTAGAAGGTGACCCGGAGGGAAATACGGAACGAGATCGGTGGGGGCACCGTCTCCTCGAAATTGAATGCTTGTTGCGGGCCACCACCTGGGTCCGCGCTTGTCTCTGGATCCATGAAGGGCATCTCCTTCATCCAGAGGTATGAGTTGTTGAGCGCGATCGTCAGCGTCGAAGTGTTGAACCGTTCCGGGAACAGGAAGTTCATCGGGATACTCGCTGACGCGCTGCGCAGCTTGAAGAATGAGGCATCCCAAACGTAGCCCTCGGAATCGGCTCGGTTGCAGCGCGCATACCAGATTGCCGGGATGTCCGGCTTCAGTTCATTCGAGGTCCCCGGAGTGACATAGTAGGGGTAGCAGAGCGGCGACCGCACGCTACGACCGATCGCGAACACCTGCTCGTTCATGTAGAAGTTGCCCTTGTATTCGCCGCGGGCGGCCAGCGAGATGCCCCCGGGTAGCCGGACCGAGATTGAAGGGTTGATAAACGTTGTAGGCAGGTTGGAGCCGTAGAAGTACTGACTCGCGCTCGTTCCTTGCCCTTGGTAGCACGGCATCGACGGTTGGCAGAATATCACGTCGCTGTTCGAATTCGCTATCGCGGTGGGGTTAGAGATTAACTCGTTCGTAACCGGACGGATCGGATAACCGACCTTGCGGTAGCTATTCTCCAGGCTTGGGTCGTTCAGCTCAAGAATCTCGGACTCGTTTGTGGTGTAGCTCAAGCCCAGGTCGACGCTGAAGTCACCCATCTGCAGGACAGTGGCATTGACCTCTGCTTCCAGGCCCTTGTTCCCCAATTTCCCGATATTGGTGCGCCGGCTGCTCGAGAAGCCGCTGGAAGGAAGCTGCGGGATCCCGAAGAGTGCGTCGTCCGTGACTTGGTCGTAGTACGTAAACCCGACGGAAACACGGTTATCGAAGAACGAGGCATCAAAGCCTCCCTCGATCTCCGTGGTGACCTCCGGACCGATGTCGGGGTTACCGACGTTCGCCGGGACGAAGGCTGGGATACCAGCGAGCCCCTGCGGGGACCACGTGCGGACCTTGTCGAACGGTCCCGGTGCACGCCCAGACCGACCGTATGCGAAACGCACCTTCATCTCACCGATGTCGGGGTAGAAGGACTCATCTGAAACAATCCAAGAAAAACTGGCCTTCGGATACGCTGCGAGCCCGAAGCCTGAACCGAAGGTGCTGTTACCGTCGATACGCACTCCGGTTGTGAGGAAGTACTTGTTCGAAATATCGAAGACATTCTGGAAGAAGAAGCCTGAATTCCAAATCTTCGTGCGGTTCTCAAATGAAATTGTCGATGCCGCCGAGTTGATCGTCGGATCCGCAGCGCCGGGGAAGTTCTCCCCGAAGCCCTCGATGGAGCGCACGTCATCGCCGACCGCCTGGCCGCCCCACGAGATGTTGGCAGTCAGCTGGTCCATGATATCAAGCGAGTACGATCCGACATAGTCCAGTGAAAGCACGCGGTTCTGGAATGTGTTGTTAAGGAGCTTACCCTGCGGTGTCTGCATCCAACCGAACGGTCGGAGGTTCCTGTGTTCGCGCGCCCCCCAGTCGTAGCCGACGACGAAGCGGTTCGTGAGGTTGGCGATCGGGGAGTACGTCACAGTTATGCCCGTCGTGAAGCGCTCGACGTCCTCAGCGATCTTCTGATCCATGAGTTCATTGAGAGCAGCGGGGTCACCCGTGCCGAAGTAGTTCCGTTCCTGGCGGAACGCGTTCAGCGTGATGCCCTGGGCGTTGTTCTGTCCGCCGGTGTGGGTTTGGGCGGTGTTCGAGTACATCGTGTTCCACTGGACACTCAGGTTGGCCGCCGGAGAGAAGGTGAGGTTCGCGCGGGTCGTGTATGCCTTCTCAGTGTCGTTCGTCTGGTAGCCCTGCTGGTCTCCGAACGATCCGGAGACAAAATAGTTGACGTCTGACGTGCCCCCACGGACGGAGAGCAAGTAGCCTTGGTTGTAGGCCTGGTTCGCATAATCACCGCAAGTAAGGACCCCGGTGCACAGCCAGTGCTCCATGAAATTGTACGAGACGTCAGTCTCTCCTTGGTAGGCAGGACCGGAGTCGTCGACGCCGAACTGGCGGGCCCACTGGGTCCCTGTCGTGACCTCTGCGGTCCACGTGGGCGCACCCTCTCTGCCCTGCTTCGTGAAGATCTGGATCACGCCGCCCGAGGCTTCGGTGCCGTAGAGTGTGGTAGCTGCCGAGCCCTTGATGATCTCGATCCGCTCGATGTCACTGGGGTTGATTTGGTCGAGTGGACTGACCGCGATGTTGCCACTCCGGCCGCCGCGACGGTCGGGCGGGTTCGCGTCCGGAAACGGCCTGCTCCTGATGCGCACGCCGTCCACGTAGATCATCGGGTGATCGTTGAGCGCCGCGCTGTTAACGCCACGGAGCCGGATGATCTTAGATTGGCCGACCGCGCCGCCGCCGTATAGTTCGAGGCCCGGTGCAACTCCTTGGAGCATATCAGTAATGCTCAGGGGTGCGTCCGGTACGTCGACGGCATTGAGCTGAGAAACCACGTTCCCGATCTCACGCCGCCGCGACGCCCCGGCTGTACCGGTGACGATGATCTCATCGAGTCCGAGTGCTACCGACGACATCGCGAAATCGGCCTGGACTGTCTGGCCTGCGCCGACAGTGACCTGTTGCGTCACGGACCCGAGACCGATGCGTTCGGCGCTGAGTTCGTATGTGCCTGCCACCACGTTGAGCAGAATATAGCGACCGTCCTGCCGTGTGAGGGACCCGAGCCCGGTGCCAGGTATGTAAACCTGGACCTCACTGAGGGCCTGGCCCGACTGTGCATCGGTTACCTGACCGACAATCTGGCCGTTCTGGGCTTGGACAGGTATGGCGAGAAACGCCGTCAGAGCGATCAGGACCACACCGGTGACAAACTTAGGAATACTCATGGATACTCATCCTTAATTATGGAGTAACGCGCTCGGCACTCAGTCGAGATATCACGGTGGGAACGCGCAGATCGGATAAACATGTGCACCATCTGGTGATCGGATCTTAGCCCGTTCGGCCTCGATCGAACCCAGGAAAAGCCTATTCGACAATGCTTTTCGTTGCCCAGCAGACATCTAACAACTGCTCATAGAATACTCATGGCGTTTTCTGGGTGCAAGCGGGCACCAGGTCTAATCCGTATCTATCGGAGTAGCTATCGAGCGATGAACAGGGTCTGCTCGCCCTCCCAGTCCAGCCGATTATCCGATTGGGATCGAAATAAGTCTCATACGGAAGTCGGGAGGATCTGGTTGGGGGAGGGGGGCTTGATCGCTTATCGCGTCCATGCCCAACAAGAGCAGGGTCACGCCGCCCGCGATCGTTCCTGCAATGATTCCCGCGGTCTTGAATCCGTCCAGCACTCGGAGTTCGGCCGAGATGATCGCATCGGGGGGGACATGGATCGCCTGTCCGAGAGCCACGCTATGGAATCCCTCCGCACGCCTCCCGACCGGGATGCGCACGATTAGGGATGCATCTTCTCTTCTTTCGAGCGTACCCTCTAGAACAGGAGCAGGATCGTCCTGAAGAGTGAGTTCGCCGAGATCTGGGACTCTCTCCCGGCTTACGATGAGCCGGATGTCTTCGCCGACCGGTACGGTGGTAAAATCTGTCGGCACGTAATTGAAGCAGCCGGCGAGAAGGAGTACTAGGTTAATGACCACAGCCACTCTCGGTAGCGCTCTACGGTTCAAGAGACTCCCCCATGAAGTTGTCTGGTGAGGTGGAAAGATGCAGGCATTTCTAGGCTCGGGACAACCTCTTGAACTAACTCGACTCATGTTGCTCAATACCCAGGAAACAAGGTTTGACAGGAAGAAAACAAAAGATATTGTGGCGGTTATAGGGAGTGCTGTTCTAGTGCCGATGAGCGTGTTCATTGGGATGGCTTGTAGCCTTCATACGAGTTAGGTGATGAGAAGATCCACACACACACATGTACGGATGGCAGGTGGGTCCACGTCAAAATTTTCGATCTTGTTTTGGATTTCCCTTACTGGCTTGCTGGGCTGCTATAACTATGTGCCGACAGATTTTACCACCGTACCGGTGGGGGAAGACATCCGTCTTTTTGTTGACCCTGAAGACGTCCCTGAATTAAGTGAAATCCCCGCCGGGGAAGCCCTCACCCCTGTCGTGCAAGGCACTCTTGTTGGTATGGAAGATGATGCAGTTGTTGTCCGAGTCCCAGTCGCGAGGCGCCAGCAGGGGTTTCATACGCTTAGCCTAGGTCAATCGATTCGTGTTCCCCATGACGGGATCATCTCGGCTCAATTGCGGGTGCTGGATAAGCTCAAGACCGTGGGGGTTGTGTCAGGTACAGTAGCCGCCGCCGCCCTGATTTTCGTTGGCTTAGAAGTCATCAACCCAGCACCGACGACTCCAGACGATGACCCTCCTGAATTTCTGCTAACCCTCTTCTCAATTCCAATCGGGTGATCTGCGGCTACCAGTTTATGGAAGCCCAAGAGATTTCTGTAGCGATTTGAGTATTGGTAGTGTACTCAGAAGGGTTCGCTTGACTATAAGGAAACTGCTCAGGTATTGTGCCTTTCCACTTAACATTTCGTGCTCCCCATCGCTGGTATCTCAAGGAGCACAGGACTCCGGCTATCAGGGGAAGGAGCGTATTGATGGGCGCTAATCGGGTTTTCGTGGGCACGGCTTTGGCTGTGCTGATGGTACTCGTAACTATCTCAGCGGAAGCCCAAGCTCAAAACGGCCAGATCGTCGGTCAGGTGACCGACGGTCAGACGGGTGCTCCGCTCAGTGAGGTACAGGTCTACCTGCCGGGAACGGGCCTTGGTGTTCTTACTCGGCAGAATGGGCGATTCATTCTGCTCAATGTTCCACCTGGTACGTATGAGTTGACGGCTGAACGGATCGGTCTTGGCTCGGTGACTGGACAGATTTCTGTGGCTGCTGGCCAGACGGTTGAGGCCGACTTCTCGATGCAGTCCGTGGCACTTGGGCTCGACGAGATTGTGGTCACTGGCACAGCCGGAGCGGCCAGGCGTCGGGAGATCGGGAACACGGTATCACAGATTGACGTTCCGAACCTGCCTGAGCGACCGGTACTGGTATCTGATCTCTTACAGGCTGCAGCTCCAGGGCTCGATGTGTATGGGGGCGGAAGTATTGGACAGAGTAAGATCATCCGGCTACGAGGTGAGAGTAGTGTCTCCCTGAGTAACCATCCCCTCGTGTACATTGATGGCGTTCGGATTCGAAGTGAGCCCCTTCCTGACATCAATCCACCCGACAGGCGCGGTGGTCGTAGTGCAAACGTTGCGGTCAGCCCGCTCGACAACATCAATCCCAATGACATCGAGCGAATTGAGATTATTAAAGGATCAGCGGCTACTACGCTTTACGGGACCGAAGCCTCGGCAGGTGTCATCCAGGTCTTTACAAAGAGCGGTACCCAGGGTGCCCCTGTCTGGACTGCAGAACTCCAGGGCGGCAAGTCCTGGAGTCGGGAGTTCGGCGTTGTAGGATCAGGTGTACCGTACAACAACATGGAGCACTGGCTGTGCACGGGGATCTATACCTGTGGAGAGTATGCCAATCAGTCTTACGCACAGCAGTACAATCTTTCAGTCAGGGGCGGCGGCGAGGACCTACGGTACTTCATCTCAGGGTCCTTTGTTGACCAGCAGGGCTATCTGACAAACGATACCGAAGAGAAATATGCCGTTCGTGGCAACTTTACTATGGCTCCCGCTGAGAACATGACCATACAGTGGAACACGGCATACGTGAACCAGTTGTTGACCATGACAAACGGGCAGAATAATGCCCAGGGCATCACGCTGAACGCGTTCCGGGCGGAACGTAACTACTTCGGTACAGGTGACCCGGCTGTTCTCAATGAACTCATGGATCAGAGGCTCGATCAGGGTGTTGAGCGCATGACTACCGGCGGAGTAATTACCTACGCGCCGATGGAAAACCTCACGAACCGGCTCACAGTTGGCTACGACTGGAGCCAACAAGAGCATCGTAACCTCAGGCCGTTTGCTTGGAAGCAAGTCCCGTTGGGTGCGCTGCTGAACAATACGTTCCAAAGTCGGGTGCTCTCATTTGACTACGTTGGCACGGTCACGTTTGGCGTCACAGCCAACTTGCTTGGAATGGAAGTGCCTATTCGATCGAACTTCTCGTGGGGCGGGCAGGCCACTGGCGCAGACGAGCGCACGGTCGAAGCGTTTGGTGAGAACTTCCCTGGAGCGGCTGCGCCGACAGTGAATTCTGCCTCCATTACCCAGGGATTTGAGGTACGGCAGAAGATCTGGAATTCAGGCTTCTTCTTCCAAAATGTTTTCGACATCGCGGACAAGTACTTTTTGACGGTCGGCACGCGGGTAGACGGCAACAGTGCCTTTGGTAAGG
>CAUZKS010000042.1:0-10978 GCA_963580625.1 Dehalococcoidia bacterium
CGCCACATCATCTCCACCAAAGAGGTGATCGGTAAGGCGGCAGCAGCCCCGGCGGCGGTGAGCTAGCCAGAGTGTTCCACGGCCCATGCCTTTAGTTAAGTCGCGGCGCCAGATTAAGACAAAAAAAGAGGGCGATCACGATGAGGTGAATCGCCCTCTTTGCTATTAATGCCTGTGGGTATGGCCGTCCCCGTGGTCATGGCCATCGCCGCCAGAATGTGTCTCTTCGTAGAGTCCGCCGTCCGGTTCCACATCTACGGGCATTATCTCTTCAGTGAATATGATTTCTCCACTGAAAATACGGCTGATATCCCCGATGCCTTTCTCCATGACTCCATGTTGAGACAGGTGCGGACCGATATGCGCGAGAAGTAACTTCTTGACGCCCGCAGCGGCCGCCATCTCGGCCGCGCCAACTGTTCCACATTGGCCGCCGCCTTCACCCACCGCGTTCATTGCGTCCTGGTCATCCCAGCACATACACACGAGCGCATCAGCGCCCTTCGCCAGGTCGATGACCGACTGACACGGCTGTGTGTCGCCTGTGAACACCACCGACCCACTGGTGGTATCCATGCGGTAGGCGAGCGAATCCAGGTAAGGCTGCACATGTTCCGCGGGGGCCGAAGTGACCTCCCATTTTTTGGTCGTCAACACGGTCCCAACGCCCACGTCACGGGCATCGACACTCGGGGGCTTTCTCGGCAGCTTACCGCCACGATTCACGTATACGTTCTGGCTCAGCGGGTGATTTACACGAGCCTTCCAGTCATGCGTGAACGCTCCATCCGGGCCGATCAGTTTATCCGTTATAGATTCCGTCAACGTCGGGCCGAACACCTTCAGGTCGTTCTCTTTACCGATGCTCTGGTCCCATCGAGTGAGCAAGAAACACGGATAGTCCACATCATGGTCGAAGTGGTGATGCGTAAAAAAGAGGTTGTCGATCTGCGTCGGAAACATGCCCGCCTGGACCAGTTTGTGCGTCGCCGCCGGCCCACAATCGAACATGATGAACTCGCCATCAACTTCCACTACGTACGCGGTTCCAAAACGGGTAGGAGTAGGTGTTGGCGTACCCGCTCCCAGGACATGAATACGGGGCATGTTGGCTCCTTGTACAGGTTGTTATTCACGCCCGGCGTATTTGTAAATCAGCGCGGGCAAAGTGTCGACAGTCTGCTCCATTCAGGGTCTGCGCGGGAACCCTGAATCAAGTCCAGTGCATCAGACGCGAAAACGGGGCGGAAGAAACCCCGCCCCGTTCACTTGTTTCGACGATAATTAAAAGCTACGAGTTAGCGGCCATCACGTCGATGAGTTCCTGGACCGAATCCGCAGATGCCTTCAGAGCTGTGGCTTCTGCGTCGGTAAGGTCGATCTCGATTATCTCCTCAACGCCACCTGCGCCCAGCTTCACCGGAACACCGGCATAAAGCCCTGAGATCCCGTACTCGCCTTCGAGGTATGCGGCGCACGGAAGTATCTCTTTCCGGTCTCCCAGAATAGCCTCAACCATCTGCGCAGCGGCGGCAGAAGGAGCGTAGTAGGCGGAGCCGGTCTTCAGGTAGTTGACGATCTCTGCGCCGCCGTCACGGGTCCGCTGCACGATCTCTTCAAGCCGCCCTGCTTCGATCATCTCGGTGACGGGCTTACCGCCGACCGTCGTTGTGCCAAGCAACGGAACCATGGAGTCACCGTGGCCGCCAAGCACGTATGCCGAGACGTTGGTCACAGAGACGTTTAGTTCTTGCGCCAGAAAGGTCCGGAACCTTGACGTGTCCAGGATCCCGGCCATGCCGACTACGCGTTCTTTCGGGAACCCGCTGACCTCGTAGGCCTTCTGGACCATTGCGTCAAGCGGGTTCGAAACGATAACGAGGATGGCGTCCGGGGAGTGTTTAACCACTTCCGTGACGACCGATGTCATGATCTTCATGTTGGTGAGCAGCAGGTCGTCGCGGCTCATGCCGGGGCGCCTTGCGATGCCCGCCGTGATCACAACTACGTCGGAACCCGCAGACGTCTCGTAGTCGTTCGAGCCGGTCACGCTTACGTCTGCGCCGGATACGGGTGTGCTCTCGGCCATGTCAAGCGCCTTGCCCTGCGGCAAGCCCTCAACGACATCAACAAGCACCACGTCCGCAAGCGCCTTGTCTACGATCCTTTGTGCCGTCGTGGCGCCGACATTTCCTGCGCCTACGACCGTTACTTTACTCCGCAACTTTCGTTATTCCTCTCGATATTTCGTTATTAGATTACGTAGTGGTTATCTATCCCCGAGGGCCGTACTTACGCCGTTGGGGGCTATTTAGAGAGGGATGTTGCCGTGCTTTTTCGCAGGCATTGAATCCGTCTTGTTACGCAGCATTTTGAGCGCAGCAATGATCTTCGGTCGGGTATCGACCGGGTCGATTACGTCGTCCAGATAGCCACGATTTGCAGCGACATAAGGGTTGGAGAACCGCTCTTCGTAATCTGCGATCAGTTCTTTTCGTTTGGCCTCCGGATCGTCGGCTCCCGAGATATCTCTGCGTCCAATTACGGCCACCGCGCCTTCCGCGCCCATCACTGCGATCTCCGCAGAGGGCCATGCGTAGTTGATATCACCTCGCAGATGCTTGCTGCTCATCACTATGTAGGCTCCGCCGTACGCCTTCCGGGTTACGACGGTCACCTTGGGCACCGTCGCCTCGACGTATGCGTAAAGCAGTTTGGCCCCACGCCGGATTATTCCGCCGTGTTCCTGTGCCGTACCGGGCATAAAGCCGGGCGTGTCCACAAGCGTCACGATCGGGATGTTAAATGCGTCACAAAATCGGATGAATCTCGCAGCCTTTTCAGAAGCGTTGATGTCCAGAACTCCGGCATTAGCCGCCGGTTGCTGGGCGACGATGCCAATAGATTCGCCATTCATACGGGCGAACCCGATCAGGATGTTCGGCGCGTACATCGCCTGGACCTCAAAGAACTCGCCGTCATCAACGATCGGCCCGATCACATCCAGCATGCTGTACGGCTGGTTGGGATTGTCAGGCACAACCGTAGCCAACGATTCATCTCTGCGGCGGGGGTCGTCCGAGGTTTCGGAGGACGGCGCGCTCTCGACATTGTTGGAGGGCAGGAAGGAAAGGAGTTTACGGACCGACAGGAAGCAGTTCTGTTCGTCCGGGGCGACAAAGTGGGCAACCCCGCTGATGCCCGCATGTGTCTGTGCGCCACCAAGGTCCTCCAGGGACACGTCCTCTCCGGTTACAGCCTTCACAACCCCGGGTCCCGTGATATACATCTGGCCAATGCCATCGATCATGAAGATGAAGTCTGTAATTGCAGGGGAGTAGACCGCGCCTCCGGCCGTTGGGCCGGCGATGACGCTGATCTGGGGTATCACCCCGGAAGAGAGTACATTCCGCGTGAATATCTCTCCGTACCCGGCGAGCGATGTCACACCCTCCTGAATGCGTGCACCTCCAGAATCGTTGACGCCAACAATCGGCGCGCCGATCCGCGTGGCGTGATCCATGATTTTTGAGATCTTCATTCCGGCGACTTCCGACAACGAACCGCCGAGGACCGTGAAGTCCTGTGCGTAGGCGCAGACGGTGCGACCTTCAACTTCACCATACCCGGTAACGACCGAGTCACTATCGAATCTCTGTTTGTCCAAACCGAGGTCAGATGCACGGTGGGTAACGAAGGTGTCTATCTCGTTAAAGGTTCCCGGATCAAACAACAGTTCCATACGATCGCGGGCCGTTAACTTTCCGCGCTTTCGCTGAGCATCGATTCGTTCCTGGCCACCGCCAAGAAGGGCTTTCTCGCGGCGATCAGCCAGCACGGTACGCGCATCGGGAGGCTGCTCTGACTTGGACGATTCGGTATTGGTTGTATCGGTAGAGATTGCTTTGATCCCCGGTGAATCCGCGTGTCGCCACTTCACTTGAAAGCATAAAACACCGACCCTTTTACCGGGGCCGTATCGTTGACCGCTTTCAAGCGGCAATCGTAGCGCACGGTCAGAGTCGTCGCAATCGAAATCACCACGGTTCCAAGGGATGTGACTTGTTGCCCGGTGATAGCCTATTCCTGGTCTGTTCTTATACCGGTCAACCGCCTGAATCGTTCCTGCAAGGCCCACATACGCCCGATGCGTCGGGAAATTCACAGAGGATTGCAGCCAGAGTGACCAACAGTGATGTCGATAACGCCGATGCCCGGGAACTATTGA
The DNA here is from genome assembly GCA_963580625.1 of Dehalococcoidia bacterium. Classification (GTDB taxonomy): domain Bacteria; phylum Chloroflexota; class Dehalococcoidia; order Lucifugimonadales; family Lucifugimonadaceae. Next base: position 4,229 of record CAUZKS010000042.1, read on the forward strand.
TCGGCGACAGCAAATTCGTCTGGGGAGCTCGGACTTACGTTATGGGGGTCTTAAACGTCACCCCTGACTCGTTCTCCGGCGATGGGACGAGTGACGACCTTCAACGGGCCGTGGATCTGGCACTCAGGTTCGAGGACAATGGCGCAGACGTCATCGACATTGGAGGCGAATCAAGTCGCCCAAAATCGGTATACAAGGACGCCCGCCCGGTGCCATCGGAGGAAGAGGCACGGAGAGTCATCCCGGTGATCGAGGCTCTGTGTGGCCGGCTGGGCATCCCTATCAGTATCGATACACAGAAGTCGACCGTCGCCAGTCTGGCCGTTGTCTCCGGGGCATCGATGGTGAACGACGTGTCTATGTTGGGGGCTGACTCTGGCATGGCCGACGTCATAGCCGGGCTCGATGTGCCGTTGATCATCAATCACACCCGGACGCGAGCGGTGTATCCATCCGGCGTGGTGCCTGAAGTGGTCGAAGACCTGCGTCGAGCGGCTAAATTGGTTGAAGACGCCGGGCTCCCGCCCTCAAAGGTGATCCTTGATCCGGGAATCGGGTTCGGCAAAACCGTGCAGCAGAGCATCGACATGCAGCGCGGCCTGTCGAAACTGGTCGATCTTGGATACCCGGTATTGATTGGCACATCCCGCAAATCCTCAATAGGAAAGGTCCTCGGACTCCCCGCGGACCAACGAATCGAAGGGACCGCAGCGACCGTGGCGCTGGCGATCGAACGAGGTGCGGACATTGTGCGCGTGCATGACGTCAAAGAGATGGTGCGCGTGGCCCGGATGAGTGACGCCATCGTCCGTGGCTGGAGTCCGAAGGCGTGACCGGTGAACTCATCACGGCGTACATCGGACTCGGCTCCAATCTTGAGTCGCACCACGGGGACCGCGCCCGCCACCTCGAGTTGGCTCTCGAAGCGTTGGGGTCGGTCGGAATTGTGAGCCAGCTGTCGTCGATATACGAAACAAACGCGTGGGGCGTTCCGGGCAAGCAGCCCGACTACCTGAACCAGGTTGCGGCGCTTAAGACGGAACTCGGACCCAGAGCACTTGTCGTGGCGATGTTGAAGATCGAGGCAAATATCGGACGGATACGGACCGAACGATACGGCGCAAGGATCATCGACCTGGACGTATTACTGTTGGGTGATGTCGTAATCGATGAGCCCGGGGTTCAGATTCCGCACCCAAGACTGCATGAGCGAGCGTTCGTCCTCGTCCCACTGGCTGAGATCGCCCCGGACCTAGTGCATCCCGGCTCCGGCGTGATCATAGAAGAGCTTCTTGATCGGGTTGAGAGCGCAGGCGTGAGGCTAATGGGAATCGGCTGTTAAGAACCTACTGGCCTCTAACCCGCAACGGCGGTTTCGAAGATCGCCCTGAGCGCGCCGGCCATCAGGAACACGACCACGCCGCCAAGTAGCAGGGCGTTGTATCCGAATAACCACGACAGTCTTTGGGTAATCCCGGACCGATCCTCCGGCACGAACCCGGTTTTGCGCAGGCTCCACACCATGTAGAACATCCAGCCGGCGATCACGATCTTGGCACTGAGCACGATGAAATAAGCCACCGTAGCGTCATCGCCGGTGAGTCGCTCAAACATCAAGATCAGGCCGGTGACGACGATCGTGATAATCGACACGTCGACAAGTTCACGGTACGGGCCGACAAAGCGTCCGATTACCGCTCCGACACCATCTGGGTCTACGCGTTGCGCCGGCCGAACGATCAGCGCAAAGAAAACGCTACCGCCGATCCATGCAACGGCGCCGAGCGCGTGCAACCATCGCACGAGCACGATTAGCCCATCCTTATATTCCCCCACCTCACCTAGCGCGGCGGCAAGAGGAAGCACTGAGAACATCCCGGTCATCATTTCATGGTATCCATACTGGGATTATCTCAGGCCACAGAAACGGTGCGTCGTATTAGATATTTTGCGGTTTGGGGAGATTGGAGAGATTCGGGCAGTCCTAGGAGCCAGAGACATCTACCGGAGTGGATGCAGACACGACGGTCGAGTTGATGAGCGCTTCCAACGACCCGGCACTCAGGATGCCAGCATGCTTCTTGACGATATTGTGGTCACTGTCGATGAAAATCGTCGTCGGGAATCCGACGATCTTGAAGTCACGAACCATCTGGTTCTCGGCATCGGCGCCTGACGGGTACTCGATTCCAAGCTCGTCGAGGAACTCTTGGCCCTCTTCGGCGGAATCTAAACCCAGGAGTTGGACCCCCAGAAACTGGATTTCATCGGCATGGCCTTCGTATGCGGCCTGCAGGTCTGGTAACTCCGCACGGCAGGGCGGACATGACGGGAACCAGAAGTTCAACACTAAGGGCCTGCCCTCAAGTCGATCCAGATTAAATACGCCGTGGCTGGGAGTGGACACTTCGAAGTCCGAAGCGTGACCAACAGGCATGAGAGCCGCCGCCCCGGTCGCTATGGGATCCTGAACTGGTGGCGAATTTACTTCAGATCCAGCGCCGTCTGAGGTTCCACAAGCGACGGCCACTAGCGTCATAGCGGCAAACGCTACCAGTAGCAGGCGGCACACGTTGCCCCCTCGGTACGTTGCGATCGCATCCCACCGAGCCATGGCAGATTTATCCGTTGAAGAATGTGCCGATTGGATCATATTCCGATGGTCTCCGTGATCGTTCTCAGATCAAATGGCGGGATGACACCCGATTCAAATAGCGACATCTACGCAGGAGTGATCTCTCTTTGATGACTGATACGCCTGTTCGGAGCCACGCGATTTCGCTTATTTCCCTTGAACAGGGAGTATTAGCCGCGACACAACTCTCGAAGTTTTTCGAGTTGGTCTTCCAACGCACCCTTCAAGCCATCGATCGGCACCCGATCTTGAACCATGGTGTCACGGTCACGGATTGTCACAGCGTTGTCCTCTTCGATCGTCTTAAAGTCCACCGTCACGCACAGCGGCGTGCCGATCTCGTCCTGCCTCCGGTAGCGACGTCCGATACTCTGGGTATCGTCGAACTGGGCATTGAAGTTGGCACGCACGAGGTCGTACACCTCACGCGCCTTCGGAACCAGTTTCTCGTTACGGGATAACGGGAGCACCGCCACGGCCACCGGCGCGATGTCAGGGTGGAAGTGCAACACCGTGCGCTTCTCCTTGCCCTCACCCTCTTCGTCGTATGCATCCGCCATGAATGCCAGTGCGGAGCGGTCTGCACCCATCGCCGGTTCAACCACGTAAGGGACGAAGCGTTCCTTTGCGGCGTCGTCAAAGAACGAGAGATCACGACCGCTGCGCTCAATGTGCGCCTTGAGGTCGAAGTCGGTCCGGTTTGAGATCGTCTCGAGCTCACCCCATCCCCAGGGAAACTCGTACTCGATATCGGCAGAACCCTTCGAATAGTGAGGTAGCTCGTCGGCCTCATGCTCCCGGACCCGAAGTTTTTCGCCCCGGATACCAAAATTCTTGAACCAGTCGTCCGAGAATTCGATCCAGTAACGATGCCACTCCTCATCCGATCCGGGCTTGCAGAAGAACTCCATCTCCATCTGTTCAAACTCACGCGTACGAAAGATGAAGTTGCCGGGGGTGACCTCGTTCCGGAACGACTTCCCGATCTGCGCTATGCCGAACGGGATTCGCTTGCGGGTGGTGGTCTGGACATTATCAAAATTGATGAAGATACCCTGTGCTGTCTCCGGGCGCAGATACACGACCGCAGCATCATCCTCCACCGGGCCCATAAAGGTCTTAAAAAGCAAATTGAACTGACGCGGTTCAGAGAATTTGGACTCGCCGCAGTGCGGGCATTTGTCGCCGACATGGTCCGCACGGAACCGACGATGGCAACCGCCGCACTCCACAAGCGGGTCAGAGAAATTCTCCACGTGGCCGCTCGCCATCCATACCTCGGGACTCTGGAGGATCGCCGAGTCCAACCCGACGATGTCATCCCTGTTCCGGACCATCGACTTCCACCACATGTCCTTGACGTTACGCTTCAGCTCCACGCCCAGCGGTCCAAAGTCCCAGGTGCTGCCAAGTCCGCCGTAGATTTCCGAGGCCTGGAAGACAAAGCCGCGCCGCTTGGCGAGGCCAACGATTGTTTCTAGATCAGTGTTTTCGATAGTTCGAGTGATCGGTGACATCTTTTTCCCGGGCGCGTCCCTATGAAACATGATTAACGCAAAGAAAGGTAAAGGGGCCAGGACGCGAATAAAGGGTGACGGCCCCGCTGGCTGCCAGGCCGAAGGATTAGTTTAACGATAGATCGGACTTGGCGAGTACCTAATTCGATGGTGAATGCCCGAATGGCGTTGACACCAAGTTGGTGGCTCCCTACATTCCCGACGTCTTCAAACTTGAAGTGGAGTGAATCATGACCGAGAGTTCTTTGGGCCAACTAGCCGGCAAGGTTGCCCTTGTAACAGGGGGAGCCCGCGGAATCGGCCTGGGCATAGCGACGGTGCTGGTAGAACGTGGTGCCACTGTAGCGATATGTGATCTGGCACAAACCGCCTGCGACAAGGCGGTATCTGACCTGGGGGCAGCTGGACACTCAGTCCTGGGCACGGTAGCGGATGTCACGAGCCGGGATTCGATGGAGAGTGCCGTAGCGAATGTGATTATGACCCTAGGGGGTATCGATATTCTCGTGGCGAACGCCGGGGTCTGGGCCTCTGAGGGTTACGAAAACCGTCCCGAATATAACGACGCTGACTGGGACATCACGCATTCCGTGAATGTCCGTGGAGTAGTTAACGCCACCGAAGCTGTTATCCCATATATGAAAGGACATAGACGCGGGAAGATCGTCAATATCGCGTCCCATGGAGGCAGGAAACCACGAGGTACAGCAACGGGTCGTACGCTGGGAATGCCGTACAGCGTCTCCAAGGCCGGGGTGATTCAATGGACACACCTGTTAGCTGTAGAACTGGCCCCATTCAATATCAACGTAAACGCCGTGTGCCCCGGTGAATTGTGGACCAACATGATCGAAGGCATATACGCAAATCGCCAGAACCTCACGGGAGGTGGATCTGGAGGATCGGTACGTAATGAATATGATGAATCTATGCAAACCACGGTCCCTCTGGGCCGCGGTCAAACCCCGAGGGATATCGGCAACGCTGTGGCCTTCCTCGCGTCCGATGACGCCGCAGAAATCACCGGACAGGCCTTGAACGTCAATGGCGGAGCACGAATGAACTGATGGAGGGAGACAATCAAATTTCTGACTGTTGACTACGACTAGACGGAGTTATGAATGAGCAACGCTACCAATCTTGACGGTGCGGTAACACTGATTACGGGCGCCGGCCGCGGGATAGGGTTCGGCATCGCCGAAGTGCTTTCCGAACGCGGCTCGGTAATCGCTATATCGGACCTTGACGCAGGCGCCGCCGGCACAGCCTCGGATGCCATCAACACAAGTGGCGGCCAGGCGGCTGCTTTCCGGGGTGACACGACATCGCAGGACTCGATGGACGCTCTTGCGGCGGCCGTGCTCCAGGAGTTCGGGCGTATTGATATCCTCGTCTGTAACGCCGGGGTGATTGGCGCGCCGGGATACCAGGATCGTGCGGAGCACACAGAAGCCGACTGGGACGCCACTTTTGGCGTGAACGTCAAGGGCTTCGTCCACACGACGAACTCGGTGACGCCACACATGCGTGACCGGAACACCGGACGAGTCGTCAACATCGCATCCCACGGGGGCCGCAAGCCCCGCGGCGCCAGGATCGCGCTCGGGAGCGTGCAATCACCTTATACGGTGTCCAAGGCGGCGGTGATCCAGTGGACGCATTTGCTGGCAATCGAACTCGCTCCTCACAACATCACCGTAAACGCTGTTTGCCCGGGAGTGCTCTGGACGCCAATGTGGGAGACGATCGCCGAAAATCAGAAAGCCAACAACCCCGAACTCGCCGAGCTCACGTCTCGGGAGATTTTCGATCTGAGCATCAAGGAACGAATGCCGATGGGTCGAGAGCAGACGCCCCGGGACATCGGAAAGGCGGTTGCGTTCCTGGCCTCAGACGACGCATCGGAGATCACGGGCCAGGCACTGAACGTCAACGGCGGAGCGGTGATGAACTGATGATCGTCACTCGGGGAGTTGTCTGTGACTGACTCGTACGACGTAGTAGTAATTGGTGGGGGTGTGATGGGGTGCGCCACGCTTCACTACTTGGCAAAGATGGGCGTTACGAACTCTCTCCTGCTTGAGAGGGACACGCTCGCAGCCGGGTCTACTGGCCGGTCCATGACGATCCTGCGGAACCACTACTCGAACGCGATCACTACCCGGATGGCAGAGGAAAGCCGGAATGTGATCGCCGATTTCGAGTCCGAGACTGGGCATCCCGGCGGGTTCGTCAACACGGGTTATGTGTTCCTCGTTATACCCGGGCAGGAAGAGGCGCTTCGCGCCAACGTTGCGCTTCAAAATGAACACGGCATTGACTCACGCGCTATGACGTCGGAAGAAGCTGCGGCGCAGTGGCCTGAGATCAACTTTGAAGGCGTTGCAGCGGTCGCATTCGAACCTGATTCGGGGTATGCAGATAGCTCTGCCGTTACCAACGGCTTCGCGTTGAGCGCCCGTGAGGCCGGGGCCGAAGTCCGCCTCGGTGTCAACGTCACCGGGATTGTCTTGAACAGAGGCCGTGCGGTGGGAGTCGAGACGGATCAGGGACGCATCAACGCAGGCGCGGTCATCCTCACAGCCGGTCCATGGATCC
>CAUZKS010000043.1:0-10973 GCA_963580625.1 Dehalococcoidia bacterium
CAGCGTCAACGGCCATACCAAGGATGTCCTCGGCTCCCTTGCGCATCTGGTGCGCCATGTGGATCTCGGAGCTGGAGAGGAAGATGTGGATTCGCGGTCGTTTCGCGTCCTTGATAGCTTCCCATGCAGCGTCGATGTCGCCCGGCACTGCACGTGCGAGTGAGCATATGACCGGGCCGTCGATCTCGCGTGCGATCCGCTGAACGGCCTCGAAATCTCCGGGCGAGCTTGCGGCAAACCCGGCCTCGATCACGTCGACGCCAAGTTTCTGGAGTTGCCGCGCAATCCGGAACTTCTCGTCCGGCGTCAGGCCCGCGCCTGCGGACTGCTCACCATCCCTGAGGGTAGTGTCAAAAATTATGACTTTATCGGTGGTCGCTACGTCGGATTCTGCCATTTTTGAACTCCCGCCCGCCTTGTTGCTTATCGCCGCCTCTTCGAGAGCCTCAGCGGGCTGCCTTGAGGATCATTTTTCTTAGAACCCTTAGGTTCTCGAAGGGGTGCGGCGTAACTTGTGGGGTTAGGTTGTCGACTCCAGCCAGGGCATCATGCTGCGCAGCTCACGGCCGATCTCTTCAACCGGGTGAGATACGTCTGCTTCCTGCAGCGCCTTGTAGCGGTGCAGGCCTTCGTCGTTCTCCGCAATCCATTCCCGGGCGAACTCGCCGGACTGGATCTGTCTGAGAACCTCTTGCATGCTTTCCTTGACCTCTGGGCCGATGATTTCCGGTCCTCGTGTGTAGTCGCCGTACTCCGCAGTCGTGCTGATGGAGTCGCGCATTCCTTCAAGGCCGCCGGTGTAGATGAGGTCCACGATCAACTTCAGCTCGTGGAGAACTTCAAAGTAGGCCGACTCCGGCTGGTACCCCGCTTCCGTGAGTACCTCGAAACCAGCCTTGATAAGGGACGTGACTCCGCCGCATAGGACGGCCTGCTCACCGAAGAGGTCGGTCTCGGTTTCTTCTTTGAAGGTCGTCTCAAGGATTCCGGCGCGGCCGCTGCCGATTCCGGCGCCGTAAGCCAGCGCACGGGCGTGTGCGTTGCCCGTTGCGTCCTGGTGGACGGCGATCAGGGACGGAACGCCGAGGCCACGCTCGTAAACCGCACGAACGCGGTGGCCGGGGGCCTTGGGGGCGATCATTGTGATGTCCACGCCCTCCGGTGGCTTGACCTGTTCGTAGTGGATGACGAAGCCGTGGGCGAACATCAGCATGTTGCCCTCTTCCAGATTGTCTGCAACTTCGTTCTTGTACACCTCCGCCACGGTCGTGTCCGGCAGGCAGAACATCACCACGTCCGCCGCCTTTGCAGCGTCCGCAACGTTCATGACTTCCAGCCCGTCTTCCTCGGCCTTGGCCTTGGATTTTGAGCCTTCGTACAACCCGACGATCACGTCAAACCCGCTGTCCTTGAGGTTTTGCGCGTGTGCGTGACCCTGGCTGCCGTAGCCGAGGATTGCGATCTTCGACTCTTTCAGAGGGGTGGTGTCGATGTCCTTGTCGTAATAGAGAGTCGCCATCCAGATTCCTTTTAGCGTTGTCACGCCGCTGTGTTTGATTACGTGATGTTCGGGTCGTTTTGGCTGCGCTAAACGCTGCCGGAGTCAAAGCCCTCTAGGGTGTTGATGTTGCTCGATATCTGATCACCATACTCGCCGTCCTCGCCGCCCTGTGACAGCGCTGACCGAAGCATGGCGACACGGCCGGTGCGCATGACCTGCTCTACGCCGAACTCTTGCATCAGCGTAATCATGGAGTCGATCTTAGATGTGTCTCCGGTGATCTCCATCGTCACGGCCTCTGCACCGACATCGACGATGCTTACGCGGAAGATATTAGCCAATTGGATGACGCGCGCCCGGCTTTCCTGCGTCGCACGAACGCGGACCATCGCAAGCTCACGCCATACGACGTTGTTATCGGTTATGTCCGAGACCTCGACGACCTCGATCAACTTGTCCAGGTGCTTTGCGATGTGTCCCACCGTGGACGGATCACCCTCGGCGACGAACGTCATCCGAGACAGGTCGCTGTGCTCGGATGCGCCGACCGCCAGACTGGCGATGTTTATGCCGCGCCGACGGAACAGGCTCGCAATGCGCGCCAAGACCCCGGGCTTGTTCTCGACCAGCGCCACCAACGTGCGGCGCTCCAGTCCGTTGGTCATGATCTCCGCCATTAGAGGCTCTCCTCGATCAACTGCTCCACGGACTGGCCGGACGGGATCATCGGGAAAACGTTTTCCTCTGCCCGTATCACGAAGTCGAGCACGACCGGTCCCGGGTGGTCGCGTGCTTCCTGAATGGCTCCCTCAAGCTCGTCTTCGCTCGTGACTCTGATTCCCTTTATGCCGTACGCCTCGGCCAGTTTCACGAAGTCCGGGTTTCCGGTGTAGCTGTTTGCGTAGAAGTTCTTGTTGAACACCATATCCTGCCACTGGGTGATCATCCCGAGCATATTGTTGTTCAGGATGGCGATCTTCACAGGCAGCTTGTTTTCGGCGATGGTCGCGAATTCGGATAGCGTCATCTGAATGCCGCCGTCTCCGGCAAACGTCCAAACCTCTTTATCCGGGTGCGCGAACTGAGCGCCCATGGCCGCCGGGACCTCGTAACCCATTGTGCCGAGACCACCGGATGTGAACCAGGAGTTGGCGTTCTTGAACTGGTAGTGTTGCGCCGCCCACATCTGATGTTGGCCAACGCCGGTGACCACGAGGGCCTCGCCTTTCGTGGCGTCCGAGATCGCCTTGACCACCTGCTGGCCGAGTAAATCATCGGACTCGCGAATCCTGAGCGATGGATGTTCCGCTTTCAGGTGCTCGATGTGCTGGACCCACTCGGTGTGTGTCGTCTGGTTGACCATCGGGTTCAACTGGTTGAGAACGGCACGCACGTCGCCCAGTACTGGCGCTTCGACCTTAATGTTCTTGCCGATTTCCGCAGGGTCGATGTCGATGTGAATTTTTTTCGAGTTAACGGCGAATCGTTTGGTGTCGCCCGTGATTCGGTCGTCGAAGCGGGCTCCGATGTTAACGATGAGATCCGCCTGGTCCAGCGCGAGGCTTGAGTAAGCCATGCCGTGCATGCCCGGGAAGCCAGTGCTGAGCACATGGTCGTCCGGGAACGAGCTGATCCCCAGCAGTGTTGTGATGACGGGTATCTGGGCGTTCTCCGCCAGCTCACGGAGTTCGTCAAATGCGCGCGAGATGATGACGCCGTGTCCGGCCAGGATCACCGGGCGTTCCGCTTCGTTGATCAGTTTTGCGGCGGCCGCCACTTCGCCTTCGTCTGCCGTAGTCGGAGGGTTGTAGCCGCGCAGTGAGACCGGCTTGTCGTACTCCGCCTCATCGAACTCGATCTCCGCTGCCTGGACATCGCGCGGGATGTCGATAAGGACCGGACCGGGACGACCGGTACGGGCGATATGGAACGCTTCCTTGATGGTGGCCGCGAGATCGCGCGTGTCCATCACAAGGTAGTTATGTTTTGTGACCGGCAGGGTAGCGCCGGTGATGTCCGTCTCCTGGAAGGCATCGCTGCCGATCGCCCCACGGTTAACCTGCCCGGTGATCGCAACGATCGGGGCGGAGTCCATCATCGCCGTGGCCAGCCCCGTAATGAGGTTGGTCGCGCCGGGACCGGATGTCGCCATGCAGACGCCGACCTTACCCGAGGCGCGTGCGTAACCGTCGGCAGCCAGACTGGCGCCTTCTTCGTGGCGTACGAGTACGTGGCGCAGCTCCGGATAACTTCCGAGCGTTGAATAGAGCGGCAAAATCGCTCCGCCCGGGAGCCCGAATATCACGTCGACGCCCTCGCGAACGAGAGCCTCACAGACTATCTGGCCACCTGTCTTAATCATCATTACCTGTCTTCCGGGTCTTCCGGACCCGGTCTTAATCCCCCCTCCATCTGGGAGAGGATCCAATTTATTTCAAGGTTTCAAGGGCTGAGGGAGAACCTCATCCGATCTTTTGGGCCGTTGAGACCCTGTCAATATTCGTTGGCAATGTCCGCCGACTATTTATCCCCTCTCCCCTGGTGGGAGAGGGCCCCAAACCACTCAAAACATGGGGGATCAGTTATGAACATCCCGGAATCAGAAGTCACACAAAAAAAGCCCCGCCCCTCAAAGGACGAGACTTACACCCGCGGTACCACCTTTATTGCCCCGCTGGTGTAAACACCAGTCAAGACCACTCAATGCCGTTAACGGGGGCTTCCGTCCAACCCTGTTGGTCTCATCGATGATCGAGACGTTCAGGTCAGAGGCTCAGGGGCGAGTTCCCAATTGTCGGGCGCCGGTTCACACAACCACCGGCTCAGCCCGCTTGATCGGTACTACTCCTCGTCACAGCCTGTATTTGGTAAGTCTATCGGCACGCCATAAGTGACGTCAACGAATTTCGTAATCCGAACCTGCCGGGCAAGCTGAACGCAACGTCCTCTCGGCGATATCAAGGTTAGCGCCTTGAAACGAACTACAGCATCCCGAAGCACGCCACAACATCCTGTGGCGAACGACAGCGGCCCAGACTCTCGAAGGGTGGAATACAGCACCCCCCGCGATTCCGACCTGGGTGTTGTCGCCTTATCGCACTCGGCCGGTGGTATCCTGCCGACTCCTCGTAATAACCGTGGACAACGCATTTTGCCCACATACGGCCAACCTGACAGGAGCCTTTTTGAGCGACGCAGCCGACATCCGAAATTTCAATTGGGGCGACTTTGACGCCGTTTTTGCAACGCGGGCTGCGCTGACCGGCATATCCGATGCGGACGCCGAAGAAGAGCGCTCGCATTTCCGGGCCCGGCTTGAGCTACCCGGGGCTGATCCACTCGATAACGTGTTCATCGCCGAGAAATCGGGTGAGATTGTCGGGGGAGCCATCGCCGCGGTAGAGCCGGCCATCGATCGCGTCGTTGGCGAGTTCGGCGTGATTCAAAGCGCCATTGGTCAGGGAATCGGCCGATTGCTGCTGGCCCGACTTGAGCAACGTGCGTACGACGCCGGCGTGGCGGTCCACCAGGTGAACGTCCACCACACCAATACACGGCTGCGCTCATTCATCGACTCTGCGGGCTACCGTCAGATCCGGATATTTAATGAGTTGAAGTACCGGCCAGCACCGGCCTACCTTGAGGGCGACTACCGGCCACTGCCGGATGGGGTTTTATTACGTCCGTTCGTGACGGGAGCTGACGAGGCTGCTCTGGCAACCGTACAAAACGCGGCCTTTAAGGGATCGTTCGGCTTCGCCCCGAACACGCCCGAGCAGATAGCCGGGTACGTCGAGATGCGTGGCTCGCCGGGCGACATCCTGATCGCCGAAGATTCTTCCGGCGGCGTGATTGGATATGTCTGGACCAGCGTCACCGAGAGCAACGACGACTCAGGCGAGACCGCAGGGATGATTGAGATGACCGGTGTTCTGCCGAGTCAGCGGGGGAGGGGAGTCGGCTCGGCGGTGATTGCCGCAGGGTTACGGCATCTTAGAGAACGCGGTGCAAGCGTGATCGACCTGGAGGTCGACGGCGAGAACCTGTCAGCCCGCCGGATCTACAAAGATCTGGGCTTCAAGAAGATCGGCGAGCAGGACTGGTACGAGAAAGATATGGGTGGGTAGGGCCAGAGCCCACGCCGTATTCCTGCCTACGTTGGATTGACGGTTCTTTCGCTGGATCTTCCGTGATCCTAAAGACTGATGGCCGTCTGATCGCCTATGGAGCGGTATGTCATCCTGAACTTGATTCGGGATCCGGTTGGTCAACTTTACGTTGCTATGCCAATGACAAGAATCTGGGGTCGGATGATGCTCGGTGATTCGGGCGACGCGTAAGAGGTGGCCGATTCTGAACCGGGTTAAGGACGACGGTATTGGCGGGCGTGGTGCTATTTATCACCTACGGTCTTTCTCACCTGCGTCGGATTGACGGATGGAAAGATCTGGAATGCCCTCGGGCGGGCGTATTGCAAACGCCCCTAAAGCGTCTTGGCAAGACCGCTTAGTCCGCTGCCGGTACTCCGACGGCTTCCAGCGAGTCCAGGACCCGTTCTTCTGCAAGCCCGCAGAACACGCTTAGCAACTTGTCTACCGCAACGCCCCAGGTCAGCTCCAAGGCACGCTCTCGGGCGGCGCGTCCCATCAAAGTCCTAAGGTGATCATTGATCGTTAGTATTTCTATCCGCTGAATAAACGCCGCCGGACACCGTGACGGGATCAGGTAACCGGTTTCACCCTCACGCACAATCGACGGGAGGCCGCCCACACGGGACGCCACAACAGGCGTCCCGCAGGCCATGGCCTCAAGCGCCGCCAGTCCGAAACTTTCGTAATAAGACGGGAACACGCAGACATCTGCCGCCGAGTAATACTCGGGCAACTGTTCCTGTTTTACGGACGGCAAGAACTTCACACGATCGGTGATGCCCAGTCGGTCGACCACCTGTCCGAGGCGCTGTCGTTCCGGGTCGATTTCATCTCCTCCGATCACGAGAAGCGTGACATCGTCTTCCTCCTCCAAGCCGGCGACGGCCTGGATCAGAATCTCGACGCCTTTAAGACGCTCAACGCGTCCAACATACATCAGGATCTTGCCGTCCTCGGGAAGGCCAAGTACTCGACGAGACTTCAGTCTGTCATGGGGGCGGAACATCTTCGTGTCGACACCGGGCGGAATTATCAGGACCCGGTCTTTATCCGCACCGTACAGTTCGGCAAGAAGATCGCGTTCGTGTGCGCTCCATGCAATAACCCGATCCGAGTTTCGGGCGATCTGCCGTTCCCCGGCGGATCGTTCAGGAATCTCCATCTCGCCCGGTCGCGCACGGCGCTTCACTTCGGCCAGCGTGTGGAAACTTGTGACATGTGGGAGCGCCCATTTGGTCGCCAGTTTTTCTCCGACAAGTCCAGACAGCCAATAGTGGCTGACGATCACGTCGTATTCGCCGCCTTCTTCACGAACGAAATCGGCGACGCGATCTGTGAACTCTGGAAGGAGATCGTAAACAGCGTTTTTCTCCGGTCTCACCGCACCGGCTTTCAGATGTATCACTCGCGCTCCTGGTGCAAGATCGATGATCTGTGGATCTGACGGGTCATGGGAGCGCGTGAACACATCCACTCTGACCCCGCGTGACGCCAGTTCCGTGACGGTTGCAAGCACATAAACGTTCATGCCGCCGGCGTCTTTCTCGCCGGCGCGTACGACGGGGCAACCGTGCACCGTCAGGACGGCAACACGGAGTTCCGGGCGGGCCTGAAATTCTGAGAATCCGGGGCCCGTCGAGGATCTGGAGCTGTTAGGCACGTGTGACGACAAGGTTGTAGAGGGAACGGTCATGGGCTCCAAGGTGGTACTTGTAGGACTCATCGCCCCGAAGGAAATCGAAGTATCTGACTCCGTTTTCGATGGCGAGTTTGATCGTCATGGCGTGATTAAGCAGCCCGACGCTTAGCGCTCGATACTCCGGGTCATAGCCACTGTTGTAGACGAGCTGGCTATCGCCGTGGACAAAGCAGATCGAGGTGGCGGCGCGTACGCCATCGATCTCAAGGAAGTAGAGACGAGAGATTCCAACCTTGGCCAGATTTGTCACAACGGCCCGGAAAAACTCTTCCCTGTAGTCCGTCATGAACTCGGCCTTGTCCGGGGTGCTCATGCGGTGCAGGCGGACGAAGTCATCCAGGTTGGCGGTGATGTCTTCAGGCGTGCAGTACTCGACATGGTTGATCTCGGCAGACCGTTCTAGTCGTCGCAGTTTCCTGCGCAATTCGTGTCGGTCCTTCTTGTTCAGCCCGGAGACGTAATCATCCCAAGTGTCCGTTAGCTCGAGACCCGGAGAAACATCCTCAAACGTCTCTTCCACTTGCCAGCCTGCTGCGAGGGCGGCGGCCGGCACGGCCTTGTAAGCGACAGACCACTCGGGCACGGAGGTCAGCCTGACAGAGTTCAAAGATTCGACCGCCGACAGGTGTCCAAACACTGTGTCGTAGAAAGCCGCATCTTCGATGCCGGAATGAAGGAAGTGGTGGTAGTCGACGAGGTCAGACTCTCCGAGAAAGGACACTTCATTGCCGCGACGCATGAATGGCGCAAGCCCCTTCACATCTCCGTCCTGTATCACGGTCAGAAGCTTTAGATCAGCGTCGCCACCAAACATCTGCCACCACGTCTGTTGCCAGGCGGGGGTTGCGAATGGTGACAGATCCGAAGATTCACCGAGAAGTCGTTCCCAGTCCTTCCCAATACTATCGAAAGTCTCTATACGGACCTCTAGATCACTCACAGGTGCGTGTCCTTTGCGTCGATTCGGGAACGCTTGTCACAACATAGGGACCAGACTCGGCGATGATGCACCGACAGGGCTGGTCCGACTGGTTCGATCGATTCGACTCTGACGTGTCCGTAGGTCTGTATCCGTGATTCAAATGGATGATTTTGGGTCGCTCCTGAGGACAGCCTCGAACTGTGGGAAATCCGGTTCGACGTACTCGAGCTCGACTGAAGCCCGCTGTTCCGCCGTGGACGGATCCTTCAATCCGTTGCCAGTTAAAATGCAGACAACGGTGCGACCGGCTAAAGATACTCCTAATTCAGGCAGACGGAGTACGCCCGCGACCGAGGCAGCCGAGGCGGGTTCGCAGAAAATCCCCTCCTGACGGGCCAGTCTCAAGTAGGCATCGATGATTTGGTCGTCGGTCACCGCCTCGATCATACCGTCAGATTCGTCCCTTGCTTCTTCTGCGTAACGCCAGCTGGCCGGGTTACCTATCTTGATCGCTGAGGCGATGGTCCAAGGTTTGAGTACGGGGGCGCCGTCCACGATTGGCGCAGCGCCGGCCGCCTGGAAGCCCATCATGCGCGGTACGCGGCCGTCGGTCTTGTCTTTGTACTCGTTGAACCCGCGCCAGTAGGCAGTGATGTTCCCGGCGTTACCGACGGGGATGCAAAGGAAATCTGGCGCGTCACCTATTTCATCGACGATCTCGAAAGCGCCTGTCTTCTGGCCCTCGATTCGGAACGGGTTGACCGAATTTACGAGCGCAAGTTCAAGCTGCTCAGAGGCCTCCCGGACTAGTCTCAGCGCATCGTCAAAGTTACCGTTTACCGCCAGGATCCTGGCACCGTATGCCATCGCCTGCGCAAGTTTACCTATCGAAATCTCGCCCGCCGGCACGACCACGACGGTGCTTAGACCGTAGCGTGCACCGTATGCGGCGGCGGAGGCGCTGGTGTTGCCGGTTGAGGCGCAAATGATGTGCTGCGCCCCGTCTTCAATAGCCTTGGCGACGGCGAAGCACATCCCACGGTCCTTGAAGGAGCCGGTGGGGTTGGAACCTTCAAGTTTGAAGTACAGGGCTTCGCACCCAAGCTCCGGGCCGATAACCCGTGAACGAACGAGGGGTGTGCTTCCTTCTTTCAGGGTCACAATTGGCGTACTGGACGTCATCGGCAGATAACTGCCGTACCGTTCCATTACGCCGCCAAGCATTCCCAAGCAGAGGCTCCGTGCAGTCCCCATCTGCCTGCTGTTCGCTTCCGCGCGATGGCCGGCATGAGTGGGTCCAGAATTCCAGAATGGTTGAGGTTATCGGCAGGTGATTACCTGGCCGAGGGATAAGACTCCACACGAATCAAGTTTGCGACGGTGCCTACATCCCCAAGAGCATCGATACGCTCGACTGCTCTTTGCATATTAGCTTCTCGCGCCGGGTGCGTCATTATCACGAGATCGGCATTCCCACGGTCCGGATCGGAGTCCATCTGCAACACAGATGCGATGCTGATGTCCATATCCCCAAGAGCGCCCGCGATCTGTGCAAGTACCCCGGGGCGGTCACGAACCGTGAGCCGTATGTAGTATTTGCACTCGTGGCTCGCCATCTCGAGGAGGGGTAGATCGGGATTGATCGGCCGCGCCTGCGGAACATGTCCGCCGCCCCGGAAGACTGAAACGGTGCGCAGCACGTCACCCATCACTGCGCTCGCCGTTGGTTCTGCTCCGGCGCCGCGCCCCTGGAGCCAGAGCGGCCCCACGAGGTCACCCTCGGCCTCGACGACGTTCAGCACGCCCTCTACCTTGGCCATTGGAACATCTGAAGGCACTAGCGCCGGGTGAACTCGGACCAGCAATCCGCCGTCTTCACGGCGCGCCGCTGCGAGCAGTTTGATGGTGTATCCCAGTTCTTCCGCGTAACGGAAGTCCTGAGACGCAGTTCGCCTGATGCCCTCGCGGAAGATCTTCTCGATAGGTACGTCGACGCCGAATGCCAGCCTCGCGAGGATCGAAATCTTGTACACGGCGTCGAACGCATCAACGTCAGCAGTGGGGTCCGCTTCCGCGAAACCAAGACGCTGTGCATCTGCGAGGGCGTCGTCGAAAGACGCTCCCCCGGATGCCATCTGCGTCAAGATGTAGTTGGTCGTGCCGTTTATGATCGCCCGCAATCCTAGGATCTGGTTGGCCGCGAGATCGTTAAGCAGCGGGTTGATGATGGGGATGCCACCGCCGACACTGGCCTCGTATTGGAGGGAGACGTTGTTTTCGGCGGCTAGATTTCGAAGGGTTTCTCCGTGTTTGGAGATGACCTCTTTGTTCGCTGTGACCACGTGCTTGCCGGCAGACAGGGCGAGAGAGATGTACTCCATAGCCGGCTCTTCACCGCCCATGAGCTCTACAACGATGTCCACATCGGGCGATCCAAGGACCGTATCCGGGTCGGATGACAACGTGCCCGCCGGGAGTTGAACGTCGCGTTGACGCGCCGTGTCTCGCACCACCGCTGCGCACAGGCGAAGACCTCGTCGTTGACCTTCAGCGGAGAGTATCGAGGACGCTACGGCTGATCCCACGACTCCCAGGCCGAGCAAACCAATACCACCCGGCGCGTTGTTGGGTGACGCGTCTGACGCGTTCATGGGTACTAGTTGCCTCCGCCCAGGAGATCGCCAATGTCTACAGGCCCTG
>CAUZKS010000044.1:0-10963 GCA_963580625.1 Dehalococcoidia bacterium
CGCAATAGTTACCTTTTTCGCAAAGAAATATCATTTATCGACTCGCGGGTCGATTAGAGACAAGTCTAACGATGTCGGAACCAAGAATCGGCAATTTGCGTAAAGAATTTCTGCCCGTTATGCGTTCAGATTTAGCTGCTTCAACCCCCGCGTCGCGGGTGTACCATTCGGCCACACACGCTCACAGCCATTGCAGCGCGTCTCTTGCCCGAACGGCAGAGATGGCTTGCCGTGGGCATCGACCAGGAAATCAATTGGGCAGACGCGACATCGCAGATAGTGAGTCTTCAGCCGCTTCCCGCACGGGTGCGGCGCGCCTCATTCCAGCGAGTCTGTCGAGATCATTCTCGTCACTGACCGACCGTAACTTCAGATACTTGTGGTTCGGACAGGTCGGAGCCGCCACCGCCATGCACGCCGACCTCGTTGCGCGCAGCTGGCTCGTATTTGAACTTACCGGATCGTCACTCGCCGTAGCAGGTGTGAACGTGGCACGGGCCGTTCCGATGTTGTTAATCGGGTTATTCGGAGGAGTCGCGGCAGATCGGTGGGACCGGAAGCGACTCCTGATCATTATCCAGGTGTGGAGCCTGCTGTTGAACGCGGCCATGGCGATCATCGTTATAGGCGGCTGGGTCGAAATGTGGCACATATACGTGCTCGCGTTCCTGCTCGGCTCAGGGATGGCGATGAATCAGCCCGTGCGCACGTCGATAATTCCGCAGCTGATTCCCAAAGAACAACTGTTAAACGCAGTGGCGCTGAACTCGATCGCCATCAACGCAACGCGATTGATAGGACCGGCGATCATAGGACTTGTTATCGCTGCGTGGGGCGTTGGACCGGCCTACGTCTGGTCCACTATCGCGTACGGAATAGTGATCTGGACCACGACACGCGTCGCGATGCCGCCGATCAGCGCCCTTACCAAACACGGATCACTGGTCGGCCAGATGATCGAAGGGTTCCGTTACATAGCCACGAACCGCCTTGTTCTGGCGCTCGTTTTGCTCGGGCTCGGGCCGCTCGCGTTTGGCTTCTCGCACCAGACACTGCTACCGGCCCTTGTCGTCGATGAACTGGGGCGTGACGCCGCGATTATGGGATTCATCATGGCGGTTGGCGGGGTCGGTGGGATCATCGGCGGCTTCTATATGGCGTCCCGGGTGGATCTGCGCCGCAAAGGCGTGATCATGCTTGGTTCGGCGAGCGCTTACGGTGTGGCGTTGCTCCTGTTCGCCGGCGTGAGCATGCTCGTGATGGTGTTCCCGCTCATCATCGCGATCGGCATTTCGCAGACCGTGTTCAGGTCCGCTAACACCACGACACTGCTCGAAAACACGCCGGACCATCTGCGCGGAAGAATCGTGTCGGCCACGCTTCTGGATACGGCGCTTGCGCCCGTCGCCGGCATCATCGCCGGAGCGGCAGCGGACAGCGCCGGGGTATCTGCCGGTTACCTGGTTTTGGGCGGGATGTGCCTGGGGATCGTGGTCCTGGCGTTACTGGCGTACCCGAAGATACGGAACGTTTAGGGACTGGTGGGCCCGGGCGTTGGGGCCTGGGACAGGATTGTCCTGACCGTCTCGTACCAGAACTTGATGTCGTCAACATGCAGGGCGAAGAAAGTCCCGAAAACCGGGCTGCTGCCGTCCGGAGTTGTGACCCGGATGCCGCGGTTCATACCGACCACTTCGCCGTACTTGTTCAATACGGGGCCGCCGCTTTCACCCGGGTCGATGGCGGCGTCCATCGTCAGGTTGATACCGGCTGGACCGAGGTCGATCATCTGGGATAAGACACCGACCTTTACGCGTGCCGCTCCAACGGATCCGTCCGGCTTAGGAGAGCCTTCTGAGTAACCAAGCGCCATCAACGGCTCTGCGATATCGTCGGCCGTCAGTGAACCAGTCCGCATTGGGAGAGAATTCGTAGCCGCCGGATCGAAGAACAGCAACGCAAGGTCCCTTTCAGAATCGATGGTCGCCACCACCGCCTGGAAGGGCACGTTGATGGCCTGTCTCACAAGGACAACCGAGTTATCGCCGACCACGTGTTGATTTGTCACGAGCACGCCTTCGTCGATGAGCCATGCGGAGCCCTTGTTGCCCTCGGTATCGATCTGGAATACGCCAAACACCTGTTCCTGGTAGATGCGTGCGAAGTTCGGACCGGGCGTGGCCGTCGGGGCCGGCGTGGCGATGGGTTGTGGTGTGGCTGTTGGCGCAGGGGTGGGCACGGCCGGTATTCCGGCGATTGCCGTGGATACGGCATCTTCCACCGCAGCCTGTTGGGCCTCGGCGATCGCCAGTGTCAGCTCTTCGTCGCTCAATCCGCCGCTACAAGCCGCTGCTATCAGGACAATAACGGGCGCGATTATCGCGAGTATGGTCCGAGTGCCGAGCCGGGTGTTTGGCGTGAATTCGTTTACGAATACGGGCATATGCTGAATTTGCCTGCGCCTTTGCATGTCGATCTGATCAAGGGGGTCATCAGACGGCCAATCATGTGATACGACCGCCGGGCCGATTCGGAGCCTTTCTGCCCTGAGCGTTATTGATGGGGAGCAGAGCAAGCACTCTCATCCGGCGGACGACCGCTCTTCGGCTAGTTTGATAGCTCGTTCCGCCGACTGATCGAGGTCGGAAACGCTGTGTTGTGCGGCCTCAAGGCTGGTGCCGTCCCTCAGTGCTCCAGCGGCCCGACGTGAGAATACAAGCACAGCTTGACTCACCTCGCGACCTGTCGCCCTCCTGACGGCGGCGATGTACCCTCCCAGCTGCAACTCGTACGCTTCAGCGGCGTCGGTCGTCCGATCAGTCTTGTAGTCGACTATCACTAGCGATCTGTCATCATCCTCAAATAACAGATCCACATACCCCTCCAGGATCAGGCCTGAGTCGCCGACCGGGGCGCTGACGTACGATTCACGCCACGCCCGGCCTTTCGCTAGCGCCTCCGCGGCGCGTTGCATCACAGGCGTTTCTAGAGTTGCTTTCGCCAGCCTGAGAATCTCCTCTTCGAAACCTGCGACATCGTGTGCTCGAGAGTGTTTGGCTGCCAACGCACCGAGTTCGGTCGTATCCGGTTTGGTCAGATCAATGTCCTGCAGAACGGCGTGTACGGCACGCCCGATTGAGCTGGCCGCGCGTCCCCGTCTCCAGGGATCCATTTCGATCTGCTCGTCTCCAGTCTTCTCAGCGCTCGGCACGTCATGCGGACCCTGTAACGAGGACGCCGTGACGGTCAGCGATCTCTTTGCGTGTTCGATTATGCTCGCGCGCCGTTGTATCCATTCAGCGCGCTCTTGTGGACCGTGATGGACCGTGTTGGAGGGATCATTCTCATCGTCCTGCGTTGTGTGGAGCTGGCCCGAAGTGCGGGGCACAAGTTCGTGCCACCGGGCGTCCGTGGAATCGGCGTATTTAACGAATTGTGATGTGATCGAGTTGTCAGAACTGGAGGCAGTCCGGTACAGGCTCACGACGAGGTGATCCTTGGCCCGGGTGCATGCGACATACATGAGCCGTGCCGACTCCAACTCCTCGCGATTCCCGGAGGCTTCGGCAAGGTCTCCGTATCCCCGGGATTCAAATCTCTGCCCTTCGGGCCCGAACCGCAGACCGATCCGGCTTTCAGGAGGTCCATCATGCCCAAACAGAACCTGATCCGTGGATCCGCCGCCAGAGGCAATACCTGTGAGTATCACGATCGGAAATTCGAGACCTTTTGCCGTGTGGACTGTCATGATTCGCACGACATCGTCTTCGATGCTCGCTGACGTGGTGTCTGCGACGCGTGCCCGGTTTTCGGTTCGCGCTCCAACCCATACCAGAAACTGCCGAAGCGTTGGCCGGTTTGCTACCGCCAGGGACCGGGCGTCTTCGATTAGTAATTCGATCCGACCCCAGCGCTCTCGTGCGCGCTGGTCAGGCAGCGCCAGCTCGCGCAATCGTCGCTCACGCACGAACTGCTCAATCAGCTCAGCCGTACTCAGGGTTGTACGCAGGACGTGTAACTCGCGTAGTGACTCAAGAGCGTCAGCAACCGGACCGCGACCGTCCCCGGGTCTCATGTAGTCCAGCCTGCCCCCCCCGGCTACCCACTCCCACATTTCAACGTCGCTGCACCCGTACGCGGCCGATCTCAGTGCCGCCGCCAATGCCACGCCGTCCGATGGATTGTCTATGGCGCCCAGCGCAGCGATCAGATCACGGACCTCCTGCGTGGAATAAGCGAGTGATTTCCCGGATAGCGTGTACGGGATGCCCGCGTCCTCCAGGGCCTTCTCAAGTGAGGCCAGGCCGGTAGTCGTCCGCATCAGGATGGCGGTGTCACGCAGACGCGCTACGGACGGATTACCGGACTCGTTCCTCACGCCCCAGCCGCCGTTAGCGATCTCGGCGCAAATCTGCGCGATCTGATCGGATTCCATGATGCGTACATCGCCGACGTTGCGGTCCGCCACAGCGCTGCCGATCCAGCTCACTCCCCAGTCAGGACCGGGAGCGGGAATTGACGTTTCTAGATTTACGTAACGGGGTTGATGCTCCGTCTCATCCGGTCCGATCCACTGTTCGAAAATCTGATTGACCCAGTGCACTATCCCATCGTGGGACCGGAAGTTTTCTGTGAGGTTAACCAGGCCTGCCAGATACTCGTTCCGGACCTGCATTACCTCCCGCAAGTCTGCACGACGCCATCCGTATATCGACTGTTTAGGATCGCCAACGACGAACAATCTGCCGGGATCCACGCCGCCGCTATCCAACCCCTCTGCCAGTCGCCGGACCAGGCTGATCTGCGTCCGATCGGTGTCCTGAAACTCGTCCACTATCACGTGGCGGTAACGCTCCCGGAAGTGTTCGAGCCCGTCCGGTGTGTGGAGCAATTCGTTTGCCCATATCACGATGTCCTGGAATCCGGCCAGGCCTTCGGTCCGTCGTGAGGCGGCGTAATTGAGAGCAAAACTGGCGGCTTCCGCTGCGAGTTTGCCCAACACCTCTCGTCGTAAACGCCCGAGGTGCTCGTTCACCGTTTCACGAACACCCACAAGTTCTTCTCTAAGCTCCAGATGAGGCTTCCAGCCGTCCGGAAAAGTTCGCCAGTTATCCTTCGCATTACCGCTGTTCCCGACCTTCAAAGGTGGAGCCGACACCAATTCGGAACCAACCGAGCCGGGTTCGGCATCTTGAAGCCGTTGGGCGAATGCTAAGAACCTATTTACATGGGGGATCAAGCTGTCAGACGGATTGTGGCAGTGTGTAAGGAGTTTCTTAATACGTGGTTTCGCCGCCAGTACTGCGTCGACTGCGCTCGTACCACCGGTATCAGGGTCGTCGAGGATCGCGTCGTCCAAAAGATCATAATTCGCGTGAAAACTCTCGGAGATCGAGCGTAACGTGTCGGTCGGACTCTGCATGCCCAGCATCGTCGCTGAATCCAGGAGATCGGCGAACTCGGCCCGAGAATCCAGGGCGTTTCGGAGCCAGGTGTTCCACTGTTCCCCGAAATCCAGGACGGAGTCCATCTCGTCCATCGAGGTGATCTCGGGAGGCAGCCCGGCTTCCAGGGGCCGTTCCCTCAGCAGAGAAAGAGCGAATGAATCAATGGTCTGGATGGCGGCGTAGTCGATTTGGTCGAGCGCGGACTCGATATTGCAGCGCCGGACGCCGTCACTAGTGTTCTGAGAGAGCGACTCCTCGAGGCCGGATCTGACCCGCTCCCGAAGTTCCGAGGCCGCATCCCGCGTGAATGTGATGATCGCCAGGCTGTCCATGGCCGCATCGCCGCGACCGACTAGCTCGACTACCCGTTTGACCAGTTCACTTGTCTTTCCGGTTCCTGCGCCGGCTTCGACGAAAAGCGTCTCCGGCCGGGCCGCGCGGATTCGGTCTCGGGCGGGCTGGTCTTTTGGCTCGATCATGGGGGTGGTCATGAGTCCATACCTTCCGCCATAACCCGATATTCGGCGAGACGTTTATGGTCCTTCTTGCGGTCCCACAACCTGTCACGGCGGCTTGGGCAAAGCGAGTCAAAATCGCAGGTTCGGCAGTTAGAAAAACCGCCGTCACGAGCGTTGCCGCCCGGACGCGCGGGGAACACTCCCCCCTCGATACCCTGTGAGATTATCCGTAACGACTTCTCGAAAGACGGCTGAAGTTCGGCCGCCGTCGCACGTTTCCATTCACGACTTTTCGTCTCGAAAACGAACCAGTATCCAGCTTCCAGTTCTCTATCTGGATAAAGCGCACGTGCGGCGTGGATGTAGACGGGAAGTTGAAGCAGCGTCCCTCCCGCGGTCGGATCATCAGTCGGTAGCCTGTGCGAATCCGGGTTGCCGGTCTTGTAATCCACCACCCGAACCCTCAGCCCGTCATCAGACAGATCGATGCGATCTATGACGCCACTGAACCGGATTGTCCCGGCGCCCGGGATGTCCACGTCAACCGCCGGCAAGGTGGAGTCCGTGAGGCCAAACCCGACCTCCTCTCTGACGGAACTCATCCCGGTCTTCTCTGAGTCTTCTATCTCCCGGCGCAACCATTCAGCCAGTTGCCGGGCTATGCGCCGGGATTCCAGTCTCCACAGCGCAGGATGACCAGTGACCCCGCGATCCCGTGCCTCAGAGAACTCAGCGCGCGTTAGTGCCTCAAGCAAGGTCAATTGTTCATCAACGGGCAACGCAGCGCCTGTTTCGCCTTCACGCCGGGTGCTGGTAAAGCGTTCCAGGATCTTGTGGACCACCGAACCGCGTTCCATCGGCGACATCGAAAGTTCGTCGTCCGGTTCTTCCAGCCCGTGAAGTCCGAGTTCGGATTCGAGAAAATATCGGAACGGGCAGGCCGCCCAGGATTGAAGCCGGGTTGGGGACATGACGTCACTGGCGAAAGCGATGCGCCGGTCTTTCAAGCCGCTCAGGTTTCCGTCAAACTCCGTCCAACTGCTGCTCTGGCGACCTACCTCCAGCCGGACGGCTCGTCCCATAACCGCTTCTTTGTCATTTGCGAGGAAATGCTCGGCCAGTGGTTTCCCGTCTCCGACCCACCTTGCGACGTTCCGAACGTCGTATTCGTGCACATTCGCTGGTTCCGTGCGACCAGCGGCGCGCTCCGGGGGATCCAGCAACGTCAACCAGCTTCGCCCCCGAAGTTTCAGGATGTCACTTGCCTGTAACTGACCGCTCGTCGCGTCAGAATCAGGATCAGACGCTGCGAGGTAACGGGCTGACTCGACAAACCAGCTCGACGGCCCCGCCGCTCGTCCGGAGCCCGAGGCGGCGCGTGGCCAGATCAAGACCCGTTCAGACGCTGATTCGAGGGCAGTCAGATACTCGCGACGCCGGGATATCCGCTCGTGTCCACGCCCCCGGAGGTACTCTCCGTCCGGGTCGAGCGCAACCCTTTTATCGTCCGGCAGAAGTGGATCAACGGTCGGCCTTGCGGGGTATGCCCCCTCCGCCATGCCCGGGATCAACACCAGGTCAAAATCACAACCGACCGCCTGCCGCAACGGGGCTACAAGCACCCCGCCACCCAGCTTGCCTAGCCTCTCGCCGGGTTGCGACATCTGCTGTTGTAATGTGGCTTCAAATCGTTCATAAGTTGGGCCGGCGCCTCCCAACTCGTCCAAGTCCCTGAGGCGTTGCAACAAGACGTTGATTCGGTCTGTGGCGTCACCGTCTCCGCCAAAATACTTATCTGCGAGGTCAGAAATCCAGTTAGAGAATCGGGACCAGTTGGACCCGTCAGACGGCGGTCCGGAATCAACCGTAAATGCCTCCATGAACGATTTCAGAGATCGCGCGTCGGCGGCCGCCAGACGCGACGCGGCCAGCCGTGATTCCGAAGAGTCGCCCCGACCGACCGCTTTTTTAGCCTGTTCTACCCGCCCTGATGCGTAGGTTTCCAACCTCGGCCCCCAGCCATCGACCCCACCGGCCACGCGTGCTCCACGTGACAGTGCGTCCCACCTGGCGGCGGGCGCGTCGGCTCCGGTGACGGGGTTACTGACGGGCGAGCTTGCGAGCCAGTTCATCACCGCGGCGCGAGACAGTCCGTTTCTTCTCGCCTCGAGCAAGCCGAGCAACCAGCGGCCTTCTGGTGCACCAGAACCAGAGCCCGGATCGGGTCCGCAAACCGGAATCTCTCCGGCCCGCAGAGATTCAATGAGTCGAGTCCCGTTCTCGCCCGTGTCATACAGAACGGCCATTCGGCTGAATGGCGTTCCTTGCGCTGCCCGGATCAATATCTCTCTTGCTATCCAGCGTGCCTCCTCCGCCCGGGACGGTGCGCTCACCAGATGCGTCCCATGCGCGAATGAACCGGGATCATCGTCCACTTGAGCCGCAGCAGTGTCGAGCAACAGCCGATCCACTGCGTGATCGCCGGTGCGGCCCGCGAACACAGTCACCCGTGGCGCATATCTCAGCGCCTCTCGGAGCGCTCGGTACTGAGGTGCTGGGTCTTCCAGTTGCAACTGAATGACGGTTCCCCACTGATCAGGCGTCCCGTGTTGAGCGGTTACGGCCGCTGCCGCTCGCTCGGTCACATCGGCCTGATCGTCGTACCCGCTGGATAACTTCTGGAACGCCCCCCAGGTGCGGCCTATGGCGACGAGCGTAGGGTCGCCGGTGGAAGCCAACCGCGTCGTTATTTCACTCGGCGCGAAACGCAGGTCGTCCAGCGTCCGGTGGAGGGCTGATCGAAACGATTCATGCTCGCGCACCGAGTCCAGGGGGGTCGGCAGATTAACGGATGGATCGGAGGCGGCAAGGTAAACGATCTCAGCCGCTCGCAACCTGGACAGCGGCGGCCGGGAGCCGGAAACTCCTGCCAGCGCCTCGGCGAAATCTTCCAGCCGAAGAAACTGGACGTTGAACAACGGCCCCTCAACGGCGAGTCGGCGTCGCAAAAAGAAAGCGCTGTAGAACGACGGGACGATGACGGTGATGGGGCTGAGCGGATCTTTACTCCGGGCGGTTGCAATTTCGTCCCGCAGCGCCTCGATCAATCGCTCCCCAAGCGAAACCCATCTCTGCCCATGCTCGCGTGATGTCATAGCTCACCGACCTTATCACTCGGGCGGCGGGCGCCCGTCGAGCCCAATGGATCACAGACTGTGAGTGGTGCCCCCGGTGAGACTCGAACTCACGCCCCCGGCTTCGGAGGCCGGTACTCTATCCGCTGAGCTACGGGGGCTCGTTGGGCGTTCAAATATAGCATGTGGAGCAGCCGTGTTAATCGTCTTCTGGACGGCCTCGTGCCCGATGCGCTCTCGCACCCCCCATGGGCCTTCGGAGACCAGACCCCCCGGCCGTGAACGCCGGTACCAGGAGAATCGGTGCGATCAGGGTAGTCACAATGGTCATGGCGATAGCGACCCCGAACACGTCCTGCCCGATCACCCCGGCCGATAACCCGATCCCGGCTATGATCAGCGCGACCTCGCCACGGGGAAGCATGCCGATCGCCACACGGTATGCGCCACGGCGATTGAACCCGACAGCCAGTGCCGGCAGTCCGGCGCCGATAACCTTGCTGAGAATTCCGAGGATGCTGAGGACGATTCCAAACGTAATCGCGGCGCTCATGGCGCCCAGATCCACCTGCATCCCGATTACTACGAAGAAGACCGGCACCACGAAGTGGCCTATCTGGATCATAGGATCTTCGATTCGGTGTTTCAGGTCCGTGTCGGAGAGAGCCAACCCCATCGTGTAAGCGCCGATGATCATCGCCAGGCCGAAATAGATCTCCGCGACCGCCGACGCCAGGAATGCCAGGAACAGTGCCAGCCCAACCAGCACGCCGGGACTCTTGAACCAGAGGAGTGCGTTAGATATCCGATTTGCGAGCAGACTCCCAACGATAAGTAAGCCCAGCCAGAACCCTATCGCTTTGACGGCGATAACAACGATGTCCATCGGAATCGGGATATTAGCCCCAAGGAATCCGATATCCGTGATCGAAATTTCGCCGGTCTCTGCGATACCAATGACTATCGCCAGAATGAGGATGCCGAGTACGTCGTCCACCACGGCCCCGGCGAGCACCGTTGTGCCTTCCGGTGTGTCGAGACGTCGTATGTCTCCCAGAACGCGCGCCGTGATGCCGACAGATGTAGCGGTCATGATTGCGCCTACAAATAGCGCCGGGAGGATTTCCTGTGTGCTATCCAGGCTGGCGAATCCCAGGAATAGTGTTGCCAGGAACCCGAACATAAACGGAACAACTACACCGCCGGCCGCCACTGCGGTCGCTGGCTTCACCCACCGGAAGAACTGTGCCCTGTTTGTTTCAAGTCCGGCCTGAAATAGCAGGATGATCGCCGCGATCTCTGCGACGAAGAATAACTCCGGCGAAACCGGTGTAATCACATCGACTGCATTGCCAAGTTCATCGATCGCTCTAGGAACCTCAAACAATGGTCCGAGCGATCCGATCTCAATGCCGCCCAACGCAAACGGCCCGATCAAGATTCCAGCGCCGAGCTCTCCGAGAACTGAAGGCAGTGACGCGAAGCGTTGCACCATCTCTCCCGCAAGTTTGGCTGCGAGAACAATGAACGCCAGAAGAAGGACGAGGTGCCCTACTTCTTCAACCAGTATGTATTCTGCCGCGCTTAAGAGCGGCAAAGGAAAATCCATGGGCGTGATGTTAAGGATGCCCCAACGATGGCGTCACATCTGAATGAGGTCAGATTACGTCGAAAAAGATGATGATGGGGTTTAATGAGATTGATCTAAGAGGTTGTCAGAACCCGAACCGGGTTCAACTGGCCGAGTATCGGGTCGTGCTTCATTAGTGCGATCAGTTCCCCGTCACGGTTGTAGGCCCTCACCTGTGACGCCTCGCTTGTCCTCGAACCGATGTCGGACTGGATCGATTTTCCGAAACCAATGGCCTCTTCCTGCATCGGATCTACGACAACAGCAGGGAGGTCCAGTAGGGCAGCGTCTATC